>MNVF01000112.1 GCA_001871535.1 Candidatus Micrarchaeota archaeon CG1_02_49_24 | reverse complement strand
CGATTGAATCTTGCCAGTTGGAAGATAGCTCGTAAAGTCCTGCTGGACTTTCCGAAAATCTCAAGGGCTGTTGTCCTTGAATTCTCGTGAAAACTCTGGTGCATTCACCCGCCCGCGAAGCGGGCGGTATCGGCGACAACAGTCGCCGAGCTATCGCAAACATCAGTTTGCGAGATTTTCGCGCTAGCGAAAACTGATCGCGCAACAGCACGATTCAACTCTGCGTTTTCACGATAGCATAATCAATAGACCTTAAACTTTAAACCTTGAACAGTCACCCCGGCGCCCTTCTTAGGAAATCGCCCAGCGTGCCGCACCTGCCGCAGCTTCCGCCGCGAGGAATGAACCTGCCGCAGCCATAGCAATAAACTTTGCCGGTAAACTGCTGGCGGAACTGGCTCATGGCATAGCCGCCAACAATCTGTAAAATGCCAGGCCTGCCTCCAGCCAGTCGCTGCTGCTCCTCAATGCCCATCGCGACCTTTGCACGGTATTTCAGGTAGGGCGCAGCCATCTGGCTCCACCACTCGCCAGGGTGGAGAAGGTCCTCGCCATGGGTGAACCCGGCCCTGTGACCAAGGCTCTTGGCAAGCGAAAGGGTCATCATGGCTGCAGGCATAAGCGTGGTATTCCAGGGCACCATCAAACTATACATGTGCCTGAATGAGGT
Organism: Candidatus Micrarchaeota archaeon CG1_02_49_24; assembly: GCA_001871535.1. Classification (GTDB taxonomy): domain Archaea; phylum Micrarchaeota; class Micrarchaeia; order Anstonellales; family UBA8471; genus UBA8471. Next base: position 10,929 of record MNVF01000112.1, on the reverse strand, counting down.
TTCCCTGTGAGAGGTGAAATCCGCGATTGTGAAATCAGTGGAGCGCCTCCAGATATCCCGTGTGCCCTCGGAGTGCATCCAGCCAGGGGCCATGGCTCCGAAGCCGTACATCTGGCTTAGGGCATTGGCGCCCCTCGGCATGATGTGGCGGGTGCCTCCCTCTGCCTCGGAATACATTTGCCCTGCAACCACGAGCCGCCTTGAGCCCTCGATTACATTGGGACTGGATGGATCCGCGGAGTCAGCGCCCATATTGTAGTAGAGCCCGCGCCACATGCCTGCCTGCCACCTGGGGCGGACGACCACGTTCTGCTCGCCGGCATATCCGGTTGTGATTTCCTCGCCCACGCCTGCCACATCATTGACAGCGCTGTATGCGCGAAGATGTGCGGCTGCCAGGAGCTTCTGTGCAATCGTCGCTGTTTGATCATTGAAAGTGTCTATTGTCTGCTGGCGCAATTCCTCAAACCTGCGGGTGACAGGGTTGGAAGGCACCCAGGAAGTTCCTTCTACCTCAAGCATCTGCGGAGCACTTGGATTATGGGGGTCAGTAATTCGTTTTAGGATTTTCGGCTTGGGTGTTTCTGGATCGCGATCGCCATATAGTTCATCATATGTGCTTTCGTGCATGCGAACTGCTCCTACAGTAGGCATTGCCAGGTATTTGCCCCGGTCATCCCTGTTCACTCCGTAGAGGGTGGTGTCCCTGAAGATATTCCTGAACCTGAGCGCGCCTGTTGTATCTAAATAAATCGGGCTCTGAACCCTTGGGATGGATGCGCCCTCGCTCACGTTGAATGGCCAGCGGTTGAGCACGTTCATCTTGTCGGCAGCGCTATACTTAAGATTGCCCTGGTGCAGGTCGCCATAGACCGCAGTGCCAAGGAATTTTTCCTCAAACGGCCTGAACAGGCGGGTAATCACCTTGGCAGCCACCCATGAGGGATAGACCAGCGCCGCCGCCGCCTTGGAGCCGGTGGTCACAGCACCCTGATAGGCAGTGAACACGCCGTGCTGGGTGCGGACAAGCCCAAGGCCTATGATGTTCCCATAGATGCCCATGCCGCTGTGATAGCCGGCATCCTGCCTTGCCTGGGGGCCGTATGTGCTTGAGCCTGCCTCTGGAGTACGCATGACGATGTGCTCAAAGCCGTTTACATACCAGTTGCCCACCTGGGTTGCCTGGTATTGCGCGGCGAGAAGCGGGCTGGAGCCAGTGAACATATAGGGCATGACATTGAACGCGCCGTGCAGCAAGCCATTGGTGAACCGCGCGGCTGTGCCTCCGGAAAATTCCTGGCCGAGGCCTTTGTAGAAATATTTCGCCTCGCTGGTGTTGAGGACGCCTGCAAGGCCGTTCCTGCCAAAGAGAAGCTCCATATGCTCCTTGGTGATTGGCGCATTGGTGTTGCCATGCTGGGCGCTTGTGAGCTGAGTCCTTACATGTTCAAGCTGACTTGCCAATCTATTCATTTCAAGGATTTCCTCATGGGAATAACGGCCAGAGCCTGCGAATGTCCTCAGGTTCGTGGCGGCATCATTTATATCTTTGATCGCTTTTTGCAAAGTGTATCTGCTGGTGGTGCCGCCTGGGGTAATCGTGCCGCCCACCAATTGGTTTTCGTTCTCTAGAAGGTGCAGCAGGCTGCCGCTGCCTTCATTGCCAAGCCCGTGGAGGACTGAAACCACCGGCAGGTATTTGCTTCCCAATTTCTCAATTGACTTCTCAACGCTTTTGGATGCATCGCCGCTGATTTCGCCCTGCATGGCAGTCACATATTGTAAGAGGAACATCTGCGAGAAAAATGCGCGCGCATGGAGCGTATTGACATCATAGGTCATGGAATAGAATGCCGGCGTTATCAATTTTGAAAGGCCCTGCTGCCAGGCAATGTTCATGCCTGCCGTGAAGTTCCTGGTGATTTGGGAGAACCCGGGAGTTTCGCCAGCGCCGAGCCTGAAGTTCGGCTTGAATTCATGGTCCTGGCCGATGCGCAGGGAGCCGTATTGGTCCTCGGGCTTGACCATCATCCTGAGCTGGGCATTCCTGCCAAGGTGGTCATCAAGCCCCTCGCGCCAGGCACGCCAGCCCCAGGCCCTTTCCACGACTTCGCCCGGATGACGCTGTTGGTAAACTCCCTCAACTTCCCGGATGAGCGAAGCTATGTGCGGGCTGTTGAGGTGGCTAAGAATTTCCGTGTAGCTCAGGCGATGGACAGCATCCCTGTCCATGCCTGTGGCAGTGGCTATGATATCGCCGTATTTCTCAAGGACCATGGCGCGTTTCTGGGAGCGCACCGAGCCGACCACGCGGTCCCAGATTGGCTCCTGGCCGGATTCGGCTATGTTGATGAGCCGCCTGCCCATCACGTTGTCGCCCTGGCTGGATAGGAATATCTGGTGGGTGTTCAGGCCAAGGGCGTCCCTGATTTGCTCTTTGGTGAGCACACCACCGCCCCTTGAGCTAAGTTCGCCCAGCACCTTGTCATAGCTCATCTGGTGGTAGCGGCCCTTGCCTGCTCCCCGGTCTGCATACCTTTCTGCAAATGCTGTTTCGACATCACCCAGTTTTCCCATATTTCTGGCAACTGATTCCAATGCCTGCAGGCGAGTGTTGAATTTGCTCGCCAGGAAGGCTGCCATAAATTGAGCATCGCCATGGCTGGCAAGGATGCGCTGGATTTCGTTTCGCTCGGCCTCAGTCCTCGGGGCAGTGGATCTAAGTATGGCTTCGGCAATCGGCCTGACCTCGCCATGGGTGCGGCTGCCTGCCGGGGATGAGAGAACGCGCACCACATCGTCCAGGTCGAGGGCTGCACCACTGGCAGTGCCTCCCTTGGTCAAGCGCATGATGGCATCGTATTCCTGGATTGTGCCCCTGCCCTTTATGGGATCATAGTAGGGCATGACATTGAAATCCCTGGTGGTGACAATCGGGCCTGGCTTGATTTCATCCGGGTTCAGGCCGTAGATATCTGCAAACGTAAGGCCGCGCTTCAGCCGGTCGCGATATGAGTCGTAGGTGTCGGTGTGCTCCGGCTTTATCCAGCCCCGTGCCATCATCTCCATGCCTGCATAGAAATAGTTGCTGGTATGGACATAGGCGCTGAAATAATAGGGCAGCACGCCCTCTGCGTGCTCCACCAGGTTGACCTTCATGAGCTTCAGGTGCATCTGCTCGGCAGTTTCAGGCGCCACCTGCCTGCCGAACCATTTCTTGGCCCCGATTTCCTTCTGCACGACTTGATTTTCCAGGTAGCTTTCAACTTCACCCAGACGCTTGGCGTAGCTCGCATAGGTTTCATGCTCCTGAATGCCGGCCATCATCCTGGCAAGCTCGGCAGACCTCATCATCCGCCTGGCATCTTCCATGGAGAAGGCAGCTTCCTCATTGGACATATACCTGCATCTGGCAATGGTGGTGTGCTGGAGTATGCCTGCCTCCTGGAGATGCTGGAGCATGCGCACGCTCAGGAACATGTCTTCCCGCGGGGTGTTTGACGGTGATGCTAAAGCGCTAATCCTGATTAAATCATCAAGCACAGCTGTTGAGTTCAACCTTCCCCACAGACTGACGGATATCCCATTCCTGGCAAGGAAGTCCCTGACATCCGTGAGCTTTTCGGTGAGTGTTAAGTATCTCTTTGACCCGTCAGGAAGTGTTATTTCTTTCTTTGACAAAATCCTAACAAGTTCATCCTTCTGCGCCGGAGTCAAGTGATTAATGAGCTCATCGATCGCTTCACCTGTGGTGCCCGTCAGTATGCTTCTGGCGAGCTGCCTGCCCCGGGTTGCAACATCAAGGAACGGAAGATAGGTTTTGTCAAGGATTGAGGCTTGCCAGCGGATGCGCCTGCCCTTCCAATCAAACTCAAACCCGCCGAGGATGGGCGCAGGCATCCTGAATGCCTTGCGCCAGCCCAAATCCACGACAGTAGCTGCAGCCCTGCCTGCGCCTGTCACCAGGTGGCGCGGGAATAACAGGGAGCCTACCGCGCCTGCCACGAACTCGCCAAACAATGGAATGCTGGTAAGGGGGCGCAAGCCCTTGCCGACGGTGAGCTCCTCTATTGCCTTGGACGCCCACATGGCCATCCACATGCCGGAAATTTTGTCAAGGGAATGCTTATCTGAATCGCTGAGATTTGGTCCCCTACCCGTGACCCGGTTATCTCCTACCAGCTTTACGAGCATGTCGCTGAGCTTCTTGCTTTCACTGCCCACCCCGAAATCAGGGTTTGCATGGACTGTATCTTTCACCAATTGGGCCAATCCAGCTTCATTGATTGTAACATTCCTGCCAAGGTATTTTGAGGCAGCCTGGACCAGCCTGCCAAGCCGCTCCTCATCAGCAAGATTGCCGGCTTCAATTGCCTGCTTCATCTCGCGCCGCATGGTGGCAAGCTTGCGCCTCATGTCCTCTGATGCGAGCAGGCTGGGTGCGACCTTTGCCATGGCGAGATAGCCGGCCTTGCCAATGGCGCTCTTGTTCTGGAATGCCAAATCCTTTGTGAGCAGGATAGTGGCAAGGCTCCGTTCCATTTGCCTGGTGAGCTTGCGCAACTGACCGGTGTGCTGCTGGAGGACAGTGCGCTGGAACTGGGGCTTCTTTGCCTTGGGAAGGCGCGGGGTGGTTATGTCGAATATTGCCAGGGGATTCTTGCCAGCATAATACATGCCCGAGACAAACACGCCTGCAATCAACAGGGCGGCAAAGCAGGCAAACCCGAATGGGGGCGTGGCTGTGATTGCATTTGTAAGACCCTGCCCGAGCGCGTAGTTCTGGGGTGGGCCATTGCAGAACTGGGCAGTGGCAGTTTCGGCCTTGAGCTTCTTTTGGTAATTACCTGCGTAGCTGGCTGTAACATAGGAACAGGTGACGGTGATGGGGACTTTGCAGGCAGCCGTGAGCTGGGGGCCGTTGGGGCCGGTGGAAAGAGTGAGTGGGATTGCATTTGGGCCACTGCACTCAGGGACTGGCTCAACATCGCCTGAAATCGGGTCGCCATAGGAAAAGGAAACAGATTTTTCTTTGAGATTAGTGGTATCAATGATATCGTTTAGGTTGCCGGCAGAGATTTCAAATAGGAGCCATCCCTTCTGTGCCATTTCTCTTGCAGCCTCGGCTTTGGAACCGCTAAGTCCCAAATTTGCTATGACACGTTCCACCATCGTAGGGTCATATTTGGCAATCTGCTTATAGGTGAACTTGCTGTAGCCGGTAACCGTAGCTACAACCATGATGCCATTGTTATCCTTGGAACCAGAACTGAGCACCATGTTGAGCTTGCCGTCATAGGGGCTTTCGCTGGTTATCACAATTCCAGGCGAGTTGGTTTGTGTGGTGGTGAACCCGGATGATGGCGAGGTAGTGGATGAAGACGAGGGTGGGATGGGCTGTTGAGAAAGAATGGCGGGAGACAGCAGGAGAAATAGGAACACAGCTGCAAGGAGAAACTGTGTATATTTTTGGAATTGCATAGTAAACATTGTAGCAGATATTATTTAAATAGTTTACGCCTGGGCAAAACGGCCGCCAGCGAGAGTTATAGTAAACATTTTAATCATGCAGCCGCGTTATATGCTGGATTGCAGGTCATCCCCATGCACCAGGCAGTAAAAAAGAACCAGACAATAAGCGAAGGATACAAGCGGACAGCCGAGCAGAGCGAATTCTTCGCAAACATCCTTTCCGAGCTGAAAAAATCAAAGCACGAGTTTCTGGAAATTGCCCCGGAAAAAGAATCGTTCATTGAGCAGTCTTTTTCTGAAAAGGAGTGTATAAACAAAGCGCTCAGCGAAGGCATCATGGTTGAAAGCGAGGCAAGGGCGGGATATGAGCGTGAAGTGAAACGCGCTAAAAAGAGAATGACCGGAAAGCATGTGGAAACGGAGAGGAAAAAGAAAACGAAGAAGAAACAATCAGGGAAGAAAGCGAAAGAAAAATAAAAGAAAATTATGCTCCTTTTTCCCAATCTGAAATAAATATATCCGTGAGCTCGCGCACAATCTTTTCATCTGCAATCAGGACATCAATCTCCCGGTTCTTTTTGAGTGCCGAGGGCGAGAGGTTGATTGAGCCGACAAATGCCCTGCCATCCACGATGATGAGCTTGGAATGGGTCAATTGAAATTCAGTGGCGGATGCCCAGCGCACATCAACCCCGCCCCGTTCAAGATAGTCGCACATCTTCATGTTGGCACCGCCCACCACCCTTTTTTCCAAAAGCACTTTCACATCAATCCCCTTCTTTTTCATTTCAACCAGCTTGTCAGCAATTTCCGTGGAGGTGAAGAGGTACATTTCAAGCCAGATTCTTTCCTTGGCGGATGACATTGCATCAAGGATTTCAGCATCGCTGTTGGGCGAGATGACCACGCTAAGCCCGGATTGCGCACAGGCAGAAGCAGCCGGCTGGTAAAGGAAGATGTAAGCTGAAAAAAACAAAATGGAAAACGAAAGAAAAAGAACTGCAAGAAGGCTTAATGATTTCAGGGGGGCGAGTGCATTGAAATCCATAAACTCAGTAATCCACAATTGATTTTACGCTGACCCCTTCTTTTTTCACTTCTTCGAGCGCGGCAATTATGCTCATGGCCCCCTCGATGGTCGTGATGCAGGGCACATTATAGTCAATCGCCTCGCGCCTGATTTTGTAGCCGTCGGTGAAGCTCTTTTTGCCCTTGCTTGGCGTGTTTATCACAAACGCGACCTCGCCCTTCTTCAGCCTGGTCACGATGTTCGGCTCGCCTTCGCTCACCTTTTTCAAAATCTCAACTTTTGATTTCATCCTGCCCATCTGTCCGGCAGTGCCGCGGGTGGCGCCCACAGAGAACCCAAGTGCATGCAAACGCTGGGCAAGCTCCTCTGTCTGGGGCTTGCTCTCATCATTGAGCGTAACCACGACAAGGCCTTCTGAGGGTATATTCACGTTTGCGCCGAGCATGGCCTTGTAGAATGCCTTGCCGAATGAATAGTCCATGCCCATGCTCTCGCCAGTGCTTTTCATCTCAGGCCCGAGCACGAAGTCAACGCCCTTCAATTTTTGGAAGGGGAAGACCACGTTCTTCACTGCAAAAACTTTTGATTTGGCAACTCCGTGAAGGCCAAGCTCCCTGAGCGTCTTGCCCATGATGAGCTGGGTTGCAATCTTCACAAGGGGTATGCCGATTGCCTTGCTCAGGTAGGGCGCGGTCCTGCTGGCGCGGGGGTTTGCCTCTAGCACGTAGACGATATCGTCCTTCACCGCATACTGGATGTTTATCATGCCAATTGTGGAAAGCGCAAGCGCAATCGTATTGGAATAGCCAATGATTGTTTTCTGAAGCCCGGCAGACAGCCGCACTGGCGGGGTGACGCAGCTCGCATCGCCCGAGTGCACGCCAGCCTTTTCAATGTGCTCCATTATGCCACCGATGAAAAGCTCCCTGCCATCTGAAACCCCGTCGATTTCGCATTCAATGGCATTTTCCAGGTATTTGTCAATGAGCACAGGCCGCGCCTCGCTCACTTCCACTGCTTCCTTGATATAGCGCCCCAGCTCCTCATCGCTATAGACAATCTGCATGCCCCGTCCTGCAATCACATAGGAGGGCCGCACCACCACTGGGTAGGTGACCCGGTGGGCGGACTCAAGCGCCGACTCCCTGCTGGTCGCAGTGGCATTTTCAGGCTGGGGGATTTTCAATTCATTCAGGAGGGCGCGGAACCTTTCGCGGTCCTCTGCAATGTCAATCCCTTCCAGCTGGGTCCCGAGAATTTTTGCCTTGCCTGAGATTTTTGTGGCCAGGTTGATGCTGGTCTGGCCGCCGAACTGCACTATCACCGGCGCATTTTCATATTCGATTATGTTCATGACATCCTCGAATGTCAGCGGCTCGAAATAGAGCTTGTCGCTGGTGTCAAAGTCAGTGCTGACCGTCTCGGGATTGTTGTTCACCATGATGGCCTCGACGCCCATCTCCTTCAGGGCAAATGCGCAGTGGGAGCAGCAATAGTCAAACTCTATGCCCTGGCCTATGCGGATGGGGCCCGAGCCGATTACCACCACCTTGCGTTTTTTGCTGGGGGTGCTTTCATTTTCGCGCTCGTAGGTGGAATAGTAATAGGGTGTCTTTGCCTCAAACTCGGCAGCGCAGGTGTCCACCATCTTGTATATGGACAGGATGCCTGCCTTTTTGCGCATCTCGCGTATCTGCTCTTCGCTGCTGTCGGTGAGCTCGGCAATCCGCGCATCGCTCAGGCCCATGCGCTTGGAATCCATAAGCACAAGCTCGTTCAGGGTTTCCTGTCTGAGCCTCTTCTCCATGCGCACGATATTATTTATTTTATGCAGGAACCAGGGGTTGATTTTCGTGGCGCCTGAAATTTCTTCCACAGTTGCCATACCATTTCTCAGAAGCTCGAATATGGCAAACAGCCTGAGGTCGCTTGGCAGCGTTAAATGGCCCAGGAGCAGCTCCTTTTCAGGCATCAGCCTGGGCTTGCGGATTTCCAGGCTCCGCATCGCCTTCAGCAGCGATTCCTCAAATGTCCTGCCGATTGCCATGACCTCGCCCGTGCTTTTCATCTGGGTTCCGAGCTTGCGGCTCGCCTCTGGCATCTTGTCAAACGGCCAGCGGGGTATCTTGGTGACTATGTAGTCAAGCGCGGGCTCGAAGCTTGCCGGAGTTTTGGTGATGGCGTTTTTTATTTCATGGAGCGGCAGGCCGATGGCAATCTTCGCGGCAACACGGGCAATGGGGTAGCCGGTTGCTTTTGAGGCCAAGGCACTTGAACGCGAGAGCCTCGGGTTCACCTCAATCACATAGTATTCGCCAGTTTGCTGGTTGAAGGAAAATTGAATGTTGCAGCTGCCGCGGATGTCCAGCTTTTGGATGATTCTGATTGAAGCCGAACGGAGCTTCTGGTAATCGTTGTCGCTGAGGGTTTGCGAGGGCGCGATGACTATGCTTTCGCCTGTGTGGACGCCCATTGGGTCGAAATTTTCCATGTTGCAGATGGTAATGCAGTTATCATAGGAGTCGCGCACCACTTCGTATTCGATTTCAGCCCAGCCTGCCACGCTTTTCTCAAGAAGTACCTGACCTACCGGGCTCAGCTTGAGCGCTATGCTCACAAGCTCCTCGAGCTCAGCCTCGCCGCTGGCAACGCCGCCTCCTGTCCCACCCAGCGTGAACCCTGGGCGCAGGATTACCGGAAAGCCTATCTTTTTTGCCGCCCGGCGGGCGCTGTCTATATTATTGACCGCCTCGCTCTCCAGATAGGGCTCATTGATGCTTTTGAGGAAGCCGCAGAACTTGGCGCGGTCCTCTGCAACATCAATTGCCTGGTGGCTGGTGCCCAGCACCTTGACGTTATATTTCTCCAGAATGCCTTTCCTGGCAAGTTCCATGGTGAGATTCAGACCCGTCTGGCCACCAACAGTGCCTAATATGCCGTCTACTTTCTCCTGTGCGATTATGCGCTCGATGAACTCTGCCTTCAGGGGCTCGATATAGACAATATCGGCAATCTCGATGTCAGTTTGGATTGTGGCTGGGTTGGAATTGACAAGCACTACCTCTATCCCTTCCTCGCGGAGGGCAGTGCATGCCTGGGAGCCTGAGTAGTCAAACTCCGCAGCCTGACCGATGACTATGGGGCCTGCGCCCAAAACTAGCACTTTCTTTATTTTTTCTTTCATGAAATTACCCTAAACCTTGAACCTTAGACTTCAGACCCGTAACTCGAAACCCGAAACCATTAAGCTTTGCCCAACAAGGTAAGCAGCAATGCTTTCTGCAGGTGCAGCCTGTTCTCAGCCTGGTCGTAGATTACCGAGTGCCTGCCTGATATTACCTCACCCGTGATTTCATAGCCCCTGTAGGCAGGCAGGCAGTGCATGACCTTCACGCCTGGGTTTGCGGCCTTCACCAGCTCCTCGTTCACCTGATAGCCGATGAGATTCTTGATGCGCTCGGCCTTTTCGTTTTCCTGGCCCATGGAAACCCAAACGTCTGTGTAGATTATGTCTGCCCCTTTCACGGCAGCCCGCACGTCAGAAACGACTTCCACATCGGTGTGCCGCTTTGCAAATTGCAGGTATTCCCTGGCAGGCGCATATTTAGCCGGGCAGACCATGGTTATGCTCATGCCTGTCTGGGAAACCGCAGCCAGCAGCGAATTGGCCATGTTAAATGCGCCGTCGCCGATATAGACGAACTTCTTGCCCTTTTTCAGCAGGCCGTTCTCCCGGATTGTGAAGATGTCGCTAAGCGCCTGGCAGGGGTGCTCCAAATCAGTCAGACCGTTGATAATTGGGATAGAACTGTATCTTGCAAGCTGTTCGATATCGCTGTGCTTGTAGAGCCTTGCCACCATGGCGCCAACATAGCGGCTCATAACCCTGGCAGTGTCCTCCCAGCTCTCGCCCCTGCTGAGCTGCATGGTGACATAGTCAAGGTAGAGCGAGGAAGCACCGAGCTGTTGCGCAGCCACCTCAAAGCTCACACGCGTGCGCGTGGATGCCTTTTCGAAGAGGAGCGCCAGTGCCAGCCCATCGAGCTTGCCGGCATAGCGCACAGGGTTCTTTTTCACGGACTCGGCCAGCGTGAGCAGCTTTTCCAACTCTGCCTTTTTCAAATCAGAGATTTTCAACAAATGTTTCATGCCAATCACCATCACAACAGGTTATTTTGTTTTTTTATTCACCCTCTTGATCAGATTTTCCGAAGAGCCTCTCTCGCTGATGCGAGAGACCCTGCACAATGTGCAGGGTATGAAGGCTCATTCGGAAAATTCTCGTGAAGTTGGCGCTTGGCATTCATCCCCGCCCTTCGGGCGGGGTATTCTGCCAACTTCACGATAAATTCATCAAAAATATAATGCGAATCGAGCGGCCCGGGATTTGCCTCGGGATGGTATTGCACCGAGGAAACCTCAAGCTC
>MNVF01000098.1 GCA_001871535.1 Candidatus Micrarchaeota archaeon CG1_02_49_24 | reverse complement strand
AGACCTTTTGCAAACATGTCGAAGCGACCGAGACCCACAGGATGTTGCGTGGTCGTCTCGGCTTAGGTTTTGCTCATCGGCAGACCCAAGTGGCAAAACTCGCTTCAACATGTTTGAGCGACCCGAGCCTTCATGGAATTGTCCTGTGGCTCGGGCGTCGGTGCTCCTACTATGTGCAATCTCGGAGCACTCGTTCCGAAAGGTCTGCGCACCCTTGGAGTGTTCATCAATGATTAAAAGTCTTTAAGCACTAATACCTACATCCTGTCTTGCTAATTATTTCACAGGTGATTTTTTGGACTACATACCATGGACCGAGCGATACAGGCCAGCAACCCTTGATGCAGTGGCCGGCCAGAAGGATATCCTGGAGAGCCTCAAATCATTTATCAAGCAGACAAACATGCCCCACCTGTTGTTCACAGGCCCGGCAGGAGTGGGCAAGACCAGCTGTGCCATAGCCCTTGCCAAGGACCTGTTCAGGGAAAATATCGGGGCAAGTTTCCTGGAGCTGAATGCATCAGACGAGCGAGGCATTGACATAATCCGGGGCAAAATCAAGGATTTCGCCCGCAGCGTCTCCCTTGCCGAAGTGCCGTTCAAAATCATCTTCCTTGACGAGGCGGATTCGCTCACCCCTGACGCCCAGCACGCGCTCAGGCGCACCATGGAACTGTTCTCCTCGGTGACCAGGTTCATCATGAGCTGCAACTATTCCTCGAAAATCATCGAGCCGTTGCAGAGCAGGTGCTCGGTGTTCAGGTTCTCGCCCCTCAAATACGATGACATAATGGCGACTGTCAGCCGCATTGCCGCAAGTGAGAAATTGCAAATTGATGAAAATGCCATCAAGGCCCTCTTCTATGTCTCAGAGGGCGACATGCGCAAAATCATCAACACCCTGCAGGGCGTTGCCATGATTTCCAGCCACGTTACCGAAGAGGCGGTGCACAAGGTCACCAGCAGGGCGCGGCCCGACGAAATCAGGAAAATGCTGGAGCATGCGCTCCAGGGCAAGTTCACGGATGCCAAGGCGCAGCTGCTTGAGCTCATGCTGCAATACGGCATGAGCGGTGAGGATGTGATTGTGCAGATTCACCGAGCCATCCCGGAGCTTGACATCCCAGACAAGGAAAAGGTGCGCGTGCTTGAGCTCGTCGGGGAATACAATTTCCGGCTTGTGGAAGGCGCGAATGAGCGCATTCAGCTTGATGCTTTCCTCGCGCAGCTGAGCAATATGCTGGCAAAATGAGACTACTTCTTCTTTTTAATCCTGATTTGCCAATAATATACTCCATAAGATATGCGGCTATAGTCCAGTGGCAGGATATGAGCTTCCCATGAGCCTTTTCTTTCTTTTAAAAAAGAAAGAAAACCCTCGGAAAAAGAAAGAAACGCGAAACAGCTTAAGACCGGGGTTCAAATCCCCGTAGCCGCAAGCCTCTTTCTTTTAGAAAAAGAAATTGGATTTCGCCTGCTGGCTTTTCAGATGCTCCTGTTGGAGCATATCTCGACAACTGCGGTCGTCGATCACCTGCTGGCAAAAATCTCGACGGCTGTTGCCGTCGATTTCCTGTTGGAAGAAAGCTCTTGAATCCGTTGATTCAAGAGACCCTTGGGAGAAAGAAAACTACAAAATACACTATTGTGCGGCTGTCATCTAGACTGGTAGGATGCTAGCCTTCCAAGAGCCTCTTTTCTTTGCAAAAGAAAAGACCCTCGGGAGAAAAGAAAGCTAATAACCCGGGTTCAAATCCCGGCAGCCGCATATTAATCGATTTCAGCCAAACTTTTTCACCCATCTGTCCAGATATTTGAAGCATTTTATCAATTCCCTCCCATGTCCAGTCAATGAATATTCAACACGCGGCGGGATTTCATTGAACTTTTTCCTTGCGACCAGGCCAAGTTTTTCAAGCTCCTTCAATCGTTTCGACAGCGTCCTTGGGCTGATAGGGCTCATGTTTCCCGCAAGTTCACTGAACCTTACGGCTTCCAGGGTGCACAGTTCCTTTAGCAGGTGCAGCGTCCATTTTTTGCCGAGATAATTAAGTATTCTCGTGGCAGGGCATGATTTCTCCATGGGTCTCAACTTTACTTTACATTCGGATACTATCATTGTTTTAATGCCCATGTGCTATATTTAATGAAGCGTTAACACTATAAAAATCTGATGTCATGGCAAGAATCGTAAAACTCGAGGCAGAAGGTCCGATGGAAATCAAAGTCGGTGGCGAAAGCAAATGGATTTGCATGTGCGGCCTGTCAAAAAACCAGCCGTTCTGCGACGGTTCGCACAAGCAATGCATCGGCGAAACGAAAGGAAAAGTTTACAAATACGTTTATGGTAAACGGATTGAGATTGTTTGATGGACGCAAAGCTAAAGCAGGCATTGCCATAATATTGCTGGTTTTTTTGATATGAAATCAGGTTTCCACGTCTGCACAGCAGCAATCGGTAATTTATATAAGCGGATTCGGGTTTTTGGCATTGCTAACAGTCTTATTCGTGCTGGCAATTCCGCTCCTGGCAAAATTCATCAAAAATGACGTAACGATTCAGCTATTGGCAAACCGGCGCTGGATTGGCATCTATTCATTTGTATTTGTCCTTATCCACGTAGTGCTGGTGGCGCATTTCTTTTTCAACTGGAACATAGGCAAAATGCTTGAGAACCCCAACAGGTTGCTAGGCGCAACTGCATTCATTATCCTGGCTGCTATGGCTGCGACTTCAAACGATGCGTCAGTCAGGGCATTGGGGAAATACTGGAAGTGGCTGCAATACCTGGTTTATGTGGCTCTTGGGCTGGTTCCTGTCCACTCCTTCAATATAGGCATGCTGTTCATGAAAAACGTTTATGCCCAGGCGTTTATTCTGCTGGCAGCGGTTGTAGTGATCATTGTGAAGGTGGGCTACAATCTCGCGGCAGCAAAGCGACCACTGTTTTAAAATCATTTTGCCATAACATTATACCATGACGACATGCCAAAGGTGTAGTGACCAGACTCACTTGTTAGAGAAGTGCACCTACTGCCAGAAATACATCTGCAGGAAATGTGAAAAAAGCGCCAGGCGCCTGGCAAAAATCAACAGGCTCATTATATGCAAGGATTGCTGGGGCAACATGGCCACCCGCATGCAGTTCAAGTCGGCCAAGGCGAAATAAAATAAGAAGAAGAATAATTCACTTTTCTTTTTCAACGCAAATGGCAACCTTCTTGCCGTCAATTTCCCATTCCTTTGTGAATGCTGCGGCCTTTGCCGCCACGCCAACATGTAATTTGGCCGCATTTATCTCTGCTTTCAATTGCGCTTCATATTTTTTGGCAATTCCCTCAAGCTCATTATCCCCTGTAATATATGCGGCAATCCTGTCGGATTCTATCAGGCTCATCTCTTTTCTTGCGCTCTGGATGCGCCTGCGCAATTCATTGAGCTGCCCCTCTTCCACCAGCTCCTTTGAGAGTTCCCTGTTCAGGCAGGCCGTGAACCTGTCGCCTGGCTGCTCGATGTAGCTGCCTCCCTTGGGCGCTGCCTCAGCCACAGCGATGGTTTTCACATTGGTGAGCCTTGTTATGACCGATGAGAATTCCCTGACTGCTTCTGCAACCTCGGCAGATGTGGTCACAATCTGACAATCGCCCACCGGCCTCCTCACATTCAGCCCGCCGGCCATCCTGGCATCAAGAATCTTGCTGAGAACCGCCTTTGCGATAATGTATTGGTTCTCCAGCCTGGTGTCTTTCAAAGTGTATTGGAATTTCGGGTAGTCCAGCAGGAATATGCTTTCAGCGCCTTCGTATTTCCTGAAGAACGACTGGTATATCCTCTCGGAAGAGAATGGGGTAAACAACGAGAGCAGTTTCAGCATTTCAAAGCTCACATGGTAGAGCACCTTGTGCGAGCCCTCGTTTTCCCTGCCTTTTATCAGCTTGATGTAGAACCTGCTTAGGTCATCTACCATAAAGAGGATGATTTCATTGAGCGCCCTGTGCACCTCGTAGCGGTCAAGGTATTCCGTCACTTTCTGCACGGTTGAGTAATGCCTTGAGAGGATATACCTGTCCTCCACATTCTTGCCAAGCCAGTTCACTTCCTCATCTGTGACTTTTGCATATTTATAGAACCGTGCAAGATAGACGCCTATATTTTTCAGTGTCGCAAGTATGTTGCCTGCCTCCTTGAGCCCAACCCAGGTGAATTTCAGGTCATCCCATACGGTGGAAGAAAGGCTCCACAGCCTGAACGTGTCGGCATCGAATTTTTCCATTATCTCCTCAAGGGAGACGTAGTTGCCCTTGGATTTGCTCATTTTTTCGCCATTTTCATCCACGAAGAAGCCATGCATGAGCACAGATTTGTAGGGCGCCTCGTTGTGGAGCACGCAGCCCGTGCCAAGCAGGGAATAGAACCAGCCCCTCACCTGGTCCTTGCCTTCGGTTATGAAATCAGCCTTTGAATATTTCTCGCCGCCGAGCGCGGCCCAGATGGCATTGCCGGAATCAAACCACACGTCAAGCACTTCTGGCACCCGGTGCATCTCGCCGCCGCACTTGCACTTGAACGTGATTTTGTCTATGTATGGCCTGTGAAGCTCAACGTTGCTGTTCCCGCTCCCTAATTCTTTCCGGCTCACGATTATCTTGCGCTGGCTGCATTTTGCATTGCCGCAAACCCAAATCGGCAGGGGTATTCCCCAATACCTTTGCCTTGAAATGCACCAGTCCGGGGCGGTGTTCACGAATTCCCGGAACCTCTCCTTGCCATAGGGCGGCACCCAGCCAATCTTCTCCAATTCATTGAGCATGGTCTGCTTGATTTTGCTGATGGCGATGAACCATTGTATTGTCTTAAGGTAAATCAGCCGCGTTTTGCATCTCCAGCAATTTGGGTACCTGTGGGTGATGGTCATTTTCCTGACAAGCGCGCCCCTTGCCTCCAAATCCTCAATTATTTTCTTGTTTGCATCGAATGCAGCCATGCCCTCGTAGGCAACCTCGCCGGTATATTTTCCTGACTTGTCAATGGGCGAAAACAGCTCCAGGCCGAACCGCTTGCCGATTATGAAGTCCTCCTGGCCATGGGCGGGTGCGCAGTGCACGAGCCCGGTGCCCTCCTCAAGGGTCACGAATTCGTCGCTCAGCACCACCTTCCGCTGTGCTTTCTTGCGGATAAGGTCGGCCAGCGGATGCTCGTATTTCATGCCTTCCAGCTCCTTGCCGGAAACCGTGCCCAGGATTACCGTGCTCTCTTCCCCAAACAATTCCTGCAGCTGCTCCAGCCTGTCGTTGGCAATTATCCAGGTCTCCCTGCCTACCTTTACTTTGGCATATTTGTAGAGCGGGTGGACCATCACTGCCATATTGGCCGGCAATGTCCACGGGGTGGTGGTCCAAATCACCAGATATTCATTATTTTTGCCGCTTAGGGCAAATTTCACGAATACGCTCGGGTCATTGACATCCTCATATTCCAATTCATAGTTGGCCACCGTGGTTTCACAGCGCGTGCAGTAGGGCAATACGTAATCCCCCTGAAAAAGCAGCCCTTTCTCATCGGCTTCCCTGATGGTCGCCCAGCTCCGCTCGATATAGCTGTCACTGTAGGTTATGTACGGGCTTTCCCAATCCATCCAGACGCCTACCCTGCCGAATTCCTTTGTCATGATTTTGACATAGGTGTCTGCGAATGATTTGCATTCCCCGATGAACTTTGCAATGCCAATTTTTTCTATGTCCTGCTTGTTGGTGAGCCCGAGCTTCTGCTCGACTTTCACCTCAATGGGCAGGCCGTGGGTGTCAAAGCCGGGCTGGGAGCGCACCCTGAACCCATTTGCCCGCTTGTACCTGCATATCACGTCCTTTATGCATTTGTTCCAGGCAGTGCCCGGGTGGATGCTGCCGGTCGCATAGGGCGGGCCATCGCAGAAATAGAAATATTCGCCGTTGGCGGTCTTTTCCTTGAGCTTCTCATAAATAGCGCTGGAAGCCCAGAATTTGAGGATGTCGTTGTCTGTTTGTAGTTCATGTGCAGTTCCAGACCCGGGACTCCGGACTCCAGACGCTTCAGGCTGTCGCATCTGCACCACTTGCGTTCGTTTGGCTTCGGAGTATCCTTGCGATAAAGGGCACCAGGAACATCAGGAATGTGTACATGATAAGCGCATCAGGCTTGCCCGCACCCCCAGCCACCAGCCCAGTGACAACCACCATCACATAAATGACACAGGCAGCTGCCACTATCTCAACAGAAGCGCCTTTTGTGCCGAAATAAGTAACCAGCACCACGGCCAGCCCGTAGATTGGCAACAGGTAGTTCACTCCATTTATCAGGAGATAGCCGAATGTCACCATAAGCCATATCGCAATGGCTGACACTAGCTCTTTGGGTACCTCAGAAGTCATATTATGTTTTTGGTTTGGGTATTTAAAAAACAAACAGGGAAATCATATATATGCGAAAGAGCCTCTGTTCTTTACAAAGGCCTTCTTTCTTTAGAAAAGAAAGAACCCCTGGGAATAAAGAAACTAAAAGACCTTCGGGAGAAAAGAAAGTATAAGTGCCATTTTCCACTTGCAATAGTGATTCCTATGCGAATAATTTTGCGCGACATGCGAAACAACCTGATAGTGGTCGTCCCCGAGAACCTGAACGACCTCTGGCACCTGAGCAAGATAATCGAGCCGGGCGACCAGGTGAAATGCCTCACCTCCAGGAAGGTCAAGACCGAGAGCTCCGAGGACCGCCAGAAGATGAAAATAGCCATTTCCCTTGAGAAATGGGAGTTCTCCCCCTACATCAACCGCCTTAGGCTCACCGGCAAGATGCTCTCCTCCAGCAAGGAGGACATGACCGGAGTGGGCTCCTATCACACCCTTGACGTCGAGCTTGACATGAAAATTGATATAGTCAAGCAATGGAAGGGCTATCAAATCAAGCGATTGGAGGCCGCAGCCCGCGAGCGCATCAGGAAACCGGTCACCATCGTGCTCATAGATGATGAAAAGGCTGTCTTCGGCGTTTTGCGGGGTTATGGCATTGAAGTGGTGACTGAGATTTACAGCCGCGCCTCCAAGGGTTCGGATACCCACGAGACCAAGATGCGCGAGTTTCTAGGCTCGGTGACTGCCAAGGCCTGCAGCGAGCCCAATGCCAAGCTGGTGATTGCCGGCCCTGGGTTTGCCAAGGAAAACCTGTGCAAGTTCATTGGGGAAAAGCATCCCGGGTTCAGCAGGAACATAATCATGGAGTCTGTTTCCTACGCCGAAGTGAACGGGTTCGAGGAGCTTTTGAACCGGGGCGTCATCGAGAAACTGGTGGGCGAGGAGCGGCTCGAGCAGGAAGCGAAATTGCTCACCCAATTCCTTGCCACCTTGGGAAAGGGAGATGGACTTGGAGTATATGGAAAGGAAAATGTGGCGACTGCAGTAAACTATGGGGCTGCCAGGGAGCTGCTCGTGCTTGACAATGCGCTCAGAAAGGATTCGGATGTGCAGGGCATCCTCGAGCAGGCAGAGAAGACAGGCGCGACAATACTGATTTATGCCTCGGAATCAGCCTCAGGAAAGCAGCTGGAATCATTCAAGGGGCTGGCGGCGATATTGAGATATAAAATAAGCTGAATTGCAGGGTGATTGTTATGGGGCAGAGCAAGAAACAGCTTCACAGGAATGCTGCGAAAATTAAGGCGAGGATTGCCGAGCTTGAGGGCTTGTGCAGGTTTGACCCGCTTAAGAGCAAGCCGAAGATACACGAGGAACTCGCGGAGCTGAAAAAGAAGCCTGCCGAAGAATAGGCGGGAATAAGTGCTTCTCATAAAGAATCATATTCTTATTTAAGTGTTAATCAACCTATTTAATCAACTTGGGCCAGTAGCTCAGCCAGGTCAGAGCGGCAGTCTTATACGACGAGCTTTGAGCCTTCTTTCTTTACAAAAGAAAGAACCCTTGGGAAGAAAGAAAGTAAAAGAGTCCCTCGGAAAGAGAAAGAAAAACGCTTTCTCTCAGAAACAAAGTTGTTTCTCGTCTGAGTTAGCTGATGGTCGGGAGAGGCCTCTTTTCTTTACACAAGAAAAGACCCCTGGGAGAAAAGAAAGTATAATTGCACTAGGGGGCAAAAGAATCTGATAGCATAGAATGGGGGCTCCCAACTCCGAATCTCCCCTGGCCCAAGCATTTTTTTCTTTTTTCAAAAAAGAAAAAACATCAGAACAGAAATTGGGCTCATAGCTCAGCGGTAGAGCGCTCGCATGGCAGAGGCCTCTTTCTTTACACAAGAAAGAGCCCTCGGGGAGAAAGAAAGTAAAAGTGCAAAACTGAAAACCGTTAACCCGAGACAATTGCTTCCAGATTGCGAGAGGCTGGGGGTTCGAATCCCCCTGAGTCCATAATCAATTTCTTCTTTTCGGCAGACTGAGAAGCTGCAACACGAATAGACAGATGTAGCTGCTGCGTCATAATTGTCTTTTTAGCAGGGATTTTCTTATAATCAGCTATAACTTTAGCAGGGTTAATCTTATAAATGAGTAATGTTATAGTAATACTTATGTTCATCAACAGGGATATTGACAAGGAGTTTGAGCTGGCGGACAGGACTCATAAGATTGTTGCGCTTATCGGCCCACGGCAGGCAGGCAAGACCACCTATCTGCAGGAACGCATGCGCAACGTAAGCAACGCAGAATTTGTCACGTTTGATGATGTGGATGTGCTGGAGGTATTTGATTCAGATATCAAGCTGTTTGAGCAACGATATGTGGCAGGAAAAACCCTAACCATCATTGATGAGGTTCAATATGGGAAAGGCGCAGGCCAAAAATTGAAATATCTTGCAGATAGAGGCTATAAGCTATGGCTCACCTCTTCTTCGCAATTGTTTCTTCAGAGCAAAGTGCTGTCACATTTGGTCGGGCGGGTGGCGTTGCTGGATTTATTCCCATTTAATTGGGCTGAATTTGCGTCTGCGCGCAATGCACAGCCAAAGCTGACCGCAATGGAAAAAACAAGATTGATTACCGAGCATATTGTTTATGGCGGTTATCCCAAAGTTGTATTAAGCACTGATGTTGCAGAAAAAACAGAAATTTTGAAAAATCTCCTGGAAACAGCGCTCATAAAAGATGCCATCAACTTCTTCGGCATTGACAAGGATGCCGAGCTAAGAAAGCTTGTTGCATATTTGGCATACACCACAGGTTCACTGGTTATATTCGACAAACTTTCAAACGACTTGGGGATAAATTTCCTGACGCTTGTGAAATACCTGGATATTTTGGAGAAATCAAACATCATCAAGCGAGTTAACCCTTATTACACCAACAAATCCCTGGAGCTGGTTAAATCTCCGAAATATTACTTCGTGGACACTGGCCTGCGGAATGCTGTTCTAAGCGAATATCCGGCATCGCTTGACAATACCGGCGGCCTGTTTGAGAATTATGTTTTTGCCGAACTCCTCAAAACCGGACATCCCGTAAATTTTTGGCGCACAAAGAGCAAAGCAGAGGTAGATTTTGTAATCAGCCAAGGGCAGAGAATCATACCTGTTGAGGCCAAGTTATCCTCGCAGGACATGCGAATCGAGCGGAGCCTGCATTCGTTTATATCCAGATATAACCCTTCTGAGGCATACGTTGTTTCATTGAACACCAACGAAGAAGCACCTGTTAACGTAAATGATACTCTTGTTTGGTTTGTCAACGTGCCAGAACTTCTTGAACGATTAAAAAACGCAGGAATTAACAAGTAGGTGGTGCAATTGTTTACTTCTGCTGTATCCTGACTACTTCTTTTACCGTTGCTTCGGCAATGGATTGTTTGAGGAGTTGGTTGTAGATTTGGACAAAATTTTGGGAGATTAGGTTTTCATGGTTAAGCTTGTAGAGTTTGGCTCTTCCAATTTGCCTGGTTTCCTTAACAACCCCCTGCCTTACCAATTCAGGGAAGAATGTGTGTATCGTGCTCCACGCTACTCCAGAATTTTTGGCTATTACTGTCAATGAATAATCAAAATCGCTAAACGTCAGCAGGAAATCCAGCACCCTGATGGTGGGTGTGTCTCCTGACATCATGGAACGAGTGCCGCATGATATGCGAATTGTAGGCGGCACCAACACCCGAGCCACAGGACAATTACATGAGGGCTCGGGTCGCTCCATGATGTCACCAAGCAGTTCAATGAACATGGATTTTTCTTCTTGTTCTTGCATGAATACTCCGAGGGCTAAAGCCCTCTGTCGCTGATGATTCGGCTTTAGGCGGGAGCATTCACTCCGGGTGCGCTCCACTAACTGCAGCTTGCGACCGCGCACCCTCGAAGTATTCATAAGTTCACCTTTTCTATATCCCATTCATCCCAGCTCATCTCAGCAAAGTAAGCAAATTCGCCAGTATTTTCTCTCCGTTTTCCGTGTGCCAGACTTCTGGGTGGAACTGTAGGCCGAATATGTTTTTCTTTTTGTGCCGTATTGCCTCCACCGCACAGGTCTCAGAATGCGCAAGCTTCACGAAATCTTTTGGCAATTTCTTTATTTCATCAAAGTGCGACACCCAAATCTTGAACTCCTTTGGCATGCCATCAAACAGCAAATCCTTGTCATCCGCAACGAGCCTTGAAAAGCCGTATTCAGCTTTCCTGCCTTTCACAACCTTTCCACCAAGCACATGGGCAATCAACTGATGACCCAAGCATATCCCTAACAAAGGAACCTCTTTTGATTCATAAATCTGTTTGATTGCATTGCTGCATTCGCTGTATTTGGTGTAGGCGTCCTTCTCAACCGACCCAGGCCCCCCTGACACGATCAGCATATCTGATTTAAGCAACTCGCTTTGCGGGGTTTCGGCATTGACGATTTTAGATTCCTTTCCCAAATCCCTGAGGCTGCGCCAAATCAAATGGGTGTACTGTGAACCTAAATCTACAATTAAAATCATGCAAACCCCTAGCATTATTTTAGCAGAACTAACCATTAATAAACAATCGTGAGCATGTCAGAGTTGAATGCTGCTGATGCAGCTTAGTTCTTGTTTTCGGCTCGATACTGCCTGTGTTTGGATGGGTGAGCTTGTGCATAAGATCAAAAAACATAAAACCCAACAATCACACATGACAAGAATAAAAATCAAGGATTTTGAAGTAGAAGTACTAGCCGAGGATGACGGCAGCTACTCAATTGCGTGCTCGGAGTTAGGAGTTTACGGCGTTGGAAAGACGCTGTCAGAGGCAAAAAACGATTTTTTAACTGTTCTTGATTTGCATTTGGATGTGTTGCGCCGGCAGGCTGTTAATGCATTGCAGGTTAGGGTGTGATAACTTGGGAACACCCAGCCATGTTTCTGGTGCTGAATTAATCAAGATATTGTGCAATCAGATTTTCCGAAGAACCCATCGAGCAGACTTTGTCTGCTCGAGCTATCGCGCAACAGCGCGATTCAATCGGCGACAGCAGTCGCCGAGCTATGCACCATCTGGTGCATTCAACTGCCTGCAAGGCTGACAGTACACAGATTGAGCCAGTTTGAATCGACCTGTTGGTCGATCAGTTTTCGCTAGCGCGAAAATCTCGCAAACTGTTGTTTGCGATAGCTCGACACTTTGTGTCGATGGCTCAATAGCACCGCATGCAGCACTGCTGTCGTGAAATCCATGGTTTCACGAGCTATGCGCCCGACAGGCGATCAACAGCTATTGCTGTTGAGAATTTCTCCAACAGGAGATCGATGCCAGCAGGC
>MNVF01000018.1 GCA_001871535.1 Candidatus Micrarchaeota archaeon CG1_02_49_24 | reverse complement strand
GAAAACTCCGGGCTGTTGGCAATTTCTATATAGTTGCCAGGTTCCGCATGGTAAACATAGGAATAGGCCCCGCCAACCTTTCCATTTGAAGTGTAGGTTGCGCCGTAATTCGCAGCGTCATTGTTTCCTGCATAATCCAAAGTATTTCCGTCCAGCGGGTAATAGGCCACAAGGCCGCTTTCGGTTGTCGGGTTTGGCAGGGACGCCATCACAACCCCGTTCCTGTACCAAGTGTAAATATTAGTGACATTACCGGATTCATTATTGAAGGTTGAAATATTCCAGGCAGTGAGGTTGCCCACAGAGCGGTTGAGCGGATAGTCTGTGGAAATTAATAGTGGCGTGCCCTGGGTGATGGTGGCATTGGCTGGGGAAACAAGGCTTATGGCAACTAGGCAAAGAAGCAGGAATGGCGTAAATGACCGCATAGATAATTTATCGTGACGACGCAGAACCGAATGCAGCAGCGCTGCATGCGGCGCTATTGAGTCCGCAGACTCAATCTGTGTACCGCCCGCTTCGCGGGCAGAGGCTCTTCGTAAAATCTGATTGAAGTTGGCTGAAAGTATCATGGAAGCACAGGAAGTATTACATATATACAACTATTTATAAGTGTTTATCAAACAGAGATGCCAAATGGCCTTGACCGACGTCGTTTATTTACTGGAATAATGACGTTTCAAACACATCCTCCTGTTGATGAAACCGAAGATCTGCTGCGGTCTATATCGGAGCAAAGCTCCGAAGACCTTGCATCTCGTTCTTTTTCCCCAAGCCCCTCCATACGTCTGGTACTCATTGAAATAAAGAAGTCTCGAACACATCCTCCTGCGGGAACACCTTCACTCCAACATTGTCCTCGAATACATAGGGGCACAGCTTTTGCAGGAATGCCGTTCCCCTCATTTTGAGGATTTCAAGGGCGCGTATCCGGACATATTTGTAGCGCGGGTTGTGAAGCAGAATCACGCCATCGGTAAGATATTCGATATCTGAAAGCATCGACTTGTTCTTGTGGAGGAACTTCTCGCCTGTGAGCACGCTGGTGCAATTCCATTTCCTGAGCATGTCGAACAGCCCCAGCTGGGATTCCCTTGCCTCGTAGAGCGATTCAAACAGCAGCGTATAGGAAGTGAGAGAATCGATTACGAGCCGCTCGGCACCTGAATTCTCGATGGTGTCGTATATCATGCCGCCGCCCTCCTCTGTGAACCTCTTGACCTCATGGGGCTTGAAATTAATGATTGCGAGCTTTTTTTCGTCAACAAGCTTCTGCACGTCCCAGCCATAGCGCGCCATGTGCTTGGTTATCATGCCCAGAGTTTCCTCAAAAGTAATGAACACGCCTTTTTGGTTGTATTGCACTACGCCGTTGTAAAGGAATTGCAGCGCCATGGTGGATTTGCCAGTGCCTGGGCCTCCCAAAAGAAGGACCGTGCTGTTCTTTTCAAATCCGCCTTCTATGAGCTCGTCAAGACCTGGCACTCCGGTGGGTACACGTGGATACCGAGTGAGATGGTCTGCCTGGCTGACCGTGCCAGGAGATGTCAAATCTGCCATTGCGGACAATAAATGGGCCTTCGCGCCTTTTTCAGGTGCCATAGAAATATGGATGTGATGAATGAATTTAAATTACTTAAGGGTGAATCGTAGATAGAAGTGGAACATAGATAAATAATAGATTAACAGATGAAACATTTTTATATTTTAATCCTGATGTTAAGATGTTAAGGACAGGCTGCAGTCAATTCATGGGTGGCAATGTATGGGACAAATACAGATAAACAGCGTTTATAACACGGACCTTGCCATGAGAAACATTTTTGTTTCTCCACCAGAGCCTCCGGCAGATTTCCTCCTTTACGACCCGACAAATGCCATATACATCGGGAAGACAAAGCTGTTGGCAATGCCATTCTACTGGACATACATGAGGACGACCAACCCGCACATTGCAGTTGTGGGCATTTCCGGCAGCGGCAAATCCTATTTCATCAAGACATTCCTGCTTAGGGCATCCTATATATGGGGGGCAAATGCATTCATCATAGACTGGGCAGGCGAATATAAGGAATGGGTGAAACAGTCCGGGGGCAAAGTGCTTTCCATGGGCAAGGGCGCTTTCCTGAACCTGTTGGACCTGGGAGGCATGCGGCCCTATGACCGGATCAAGCAGGTGGTGCGCTCATTGGAAATTCTTACGGACATTGGCAAGTACCCCGAGCAGCGCAGGCTCACAGAGCAGGCGCTGGAAAAATGCTATCTGGTCGCAGGGTTCAAGATGGACAGCTTCAAGCAGGTTGATTCCCTGGGAAAGGAATTGACGCCTCCAACGCTCAAGGACGTGCAGAGGCATCTGGATGAATTGCTTGAATCAGGCACCTATGAATTTCCGGCAGAGCTTGAGAATGCAATTTACAGGGTAAAGCAGTTTACCAAGGAGGGGCAGGACTATTTTGCCCAGCAGAGCACCATAAAACTTGAGGAGGTGCTGAACAGCGGCCTTGTTGACTTTGACGTTTCTGGTCTGCCGGATGAGGTATTCCGGGGGCTTGCGGCGCTTTCCATGCTCCAGTTCATCAAGGAAAAAATGAGAATGGAAGGCTGGGCCCATACAAAAGGGATAAAGCTGTTTGTTGTGCTGGATGAGGCGTGGAAGATTGCCAAGGACGACAACAGCGATGCGGTCATGATTGTCAGGGAAGGCAGAAAATACCAGTTCAGCCTGATAGTAGGAAGCCAGAACCCAACAGACATAAGCGAAAATATTTTCTCAAATGTCGGGACTACGTTCATATTCCGGGTGAAATTTGAGAGATACCTGAACTTCCTGCAGAACACCCTCAATTTCTCAGACTATATACGGCATGATGTTTCATCATTCGGAGTGGGCGAGTGCGCAATCAACATGGCCTTCCAGACAAGCCTGAGGTTTTCCGAAACGTTCCTGCTGGACAAGGTTGATGGAGAAGAGCCGCTTATTGAATATTTCCTGAAATTGGATTCGGTCTTCGAGGAGATGGGGAGTGACGATATGGCAAAAGTCGTTTCATTTGAAAAGGAGGAGCTGAGGCGCCGCCTCAGGATGTATGGTCTGAGTGACTCGCATATCGAAGAAATCAGCACCCAGTTCGACAAGAAAAACAGGCACCTGGATGTGGTGAACTTCGTAATCCTGCTGGAGAAGTACGGCCTGCCCAGAAGCAACATAACCTCCTTCCTGAAGGATATGAGAATCGAGGACAGCACGCTCATCAACATATTCTCCAAGGCCGACTTCAAGCGGCTGGATATAGGTGACCGGGACATCTCACAAGTGATTATGGAAGAAGAATGACGGATAGGGTTGTTTGGGGTACCGAAACTCGGAACCCGGAACTCAAAACAATTTATGGGAGGGATTGAATGGAGCCATCAAATACCACTGTATGCATAATCTGCAGGAAGGAGGTATCCGGCACACTGGTGAAGGACGATGTGGTCATAGAAACCATACGCAAGATAAAGAAAAAGCTGGGCATGGCCAAGAACAACAAACTGGTGGTATGCCAGGGATGCCTGGAAGAATGGTCCAGCAAGCGCAAAAAATATGAGAAGACGCTTACCCAGAATATTGTAATAGGCATAGGCATAGTGGTCCTTTTGATAGGCCTGCCGCTAATCCTCGCCGGCAAGCTGATGCTTGAACAGGTTATTCCCGGCTCCGGGCTGGGGCTGATAATCATACTCTCCACTGTGATGTGGCACGTGCCTGATATAGAACAGAGACCCGGAGAGAAAACCGTGACGAAGCCAAAAAAAATAAAGACATGAAGACCAATGGAAGACCGTGCGCTTAGAGCGCACATATGGCAGTAAGACCTTAAGACCGTTTTGCCGTTGGCAAAACACAAGACAGTAGGACCAGTTAAGACTGTTAAGACTATTAAGACCTTTATTGAGTGTGGGGCTATGCCGACAGAACATATTGATATGGGTGCGAAAAAAAAGCAGGCCAGAGGCCCAGCTGGCGCTGCGCCAAAGCCAGAGGATTCGAAAGCCCAGGTCAGCGGATTCAAGATATCCGCCACGCGCACTGCAAAAAAGGAGGATATCATAAGCTCCCTGTCGTCGCTCTCTTTCCTGGAGATTGCCATTGACGGGGATGCAGTGGTGGTCATAAACATTGAGAGCCGCGACATCTCCAACAATCCCTACCTGTTCTCAATCCTTTTTCTCAAGCCTGACAGTGTAGAGCTCCAATATACCTACATACCCGGGATGAGCCCGAAAAAAAGAAAGCTAGATGTCATAAGGTATTTCATCAACATCGCCACGCTGCTGGGCAGCAGCTATAATATAGAGATGTCCAGGATATATCAGCTGCTTGAGAACGCGCTGGGCGACATGTCCGAATACGTCTCCCTCCAGTACGATACCCTGTTCTCGCTTTACGACAATACCAAGGGTGAGGTGAATCAGATGAGGCATGAGCTTGAGCGCCTCAGGGAGAGCAATAAGATGCTTTCGCGGGAGAATTACGAACTTAAGCTTACAACTGACGAACTGCGTGTGCGGCTTACCGGCCTGGAGACCTATTCCGACGAGGTGCTGGGCGCAAAGCTCCAGGAATGGATAAGCGAGCACCAGGGCGAAATAAACGTATTCGAATTCGCAAAGGTGCACAAAGTTTCAGAGGGCAGGATAGATGACATGCTGAACAAGCTGGTGCGGGAAGGCTATATGAGCTCCCGCTAAGTGAACCTGAAGATCCACTTCGGTCTAAGCGCCAGAACCCCGTCTGGGTCCTGGTTCCATTATACCCTCCAACCAGAGCTTCATGGTAA
Source organism: Candidatus Micrarchaeota archaeon CG1_02_49_24 (assembly GCA_001871535.1). GTDB lineage: Archaea > Micrarchaeota > Micrarchaeia > Anstonellales > UBA8471 > UBA8471. The sequence continues at coordinate 6,988 of MNVF01000018.1, read as the reverse complement.
TGCATTTAAATTGATTAAATCTTCGGCATCTCTTCTGGAGTGTGTGTGGTCACGTGATTAAGAAATCAGGATTACTGAGTGGTCCGATAAGGATAATAACCAAAAAATACTATTTCACAATAAATAAGAAATTCCAGCCTGTCGAAAGATATGCCATCACCAGGCATGATTCCGGCATCAAAAGCACGCTAGAGCAGGCGATAAAAAAACTTACCCGCAAAAATGATGCGCCGGATGGTGGCAGGGTGAAGAAGGCTGAGTATGAACAATTAATGATTCCCTGGTATATCTTCAAATTAATGGGAGTCATCCTTATTCTTTCAGGTGTGGGATTAGGATTCATTGTCTTCCAAAATTACATATCACCTGGCGCCTGGCAGATACATCCTGCCACCCCACCAACGCTCCACTATGAAATTGCTGACAAGGCCATGCTCTCCTCTGGCAGCGATGAGAACCAGGACACCCTGAAGAAGGACACCACTGCATTTGTTCTCCTGAATATAACATCCCGCATGCTGGACAATGTCACGGTAAAAATGAAGGTTTATGCGCGGCAGGCGCCAGAAAACATCTACCTGCTTGACATACCCCAGATGCGAACCCAGGATAGCTATTCCGAATTTGTCAATACCCTTTCAGGTATGTTTACATCAATTGGGACACGGCTAAACATCGTGGGCATTGCAGACCTGGAAGGGATCCCGCCCAACTCAGTCATCATCGTTCCCACTACATATATACCAGCCAGCCTCCTTGGCCTGGAAGAGTCACAGCAAACGCTCCAGACACTCATGGGCAGGGGCATAACAATCATTTACATAGGCCTGCCGTTTGACGCTGCCATTATGAAAGATGGGAAGATAAACCCAATCCCTCCGGCTGTCTATGACAAATACGGTCTTCAGTTCAACTACGGGGCCAGCCCTGCATACATCGATTTGGTAGAGGATCTCAATAACCCGCGATTTTACTATGAAGACAATGAATACACCATCCAGGCATCATACACCCACGCTGGGCAAATAACAGTAAGCGTCTTGAATGGTTATGGTATCTATAACGTCCAGATGGGTGATGGGAACCTAATCATCGTGCCCCAGGCATTTGACGGTGCCTGGCTCAAAAGCGGCAGGGCTGCGGCCGCCAACATTTTCACACTGGTAGACGAAATACCCTGGCTGGATGAAACAATATCAAACAGCTATCCAGTCTATCTGGGAAAATGGAATGGAAGCTTTATTCTTCCTATCTATACACAGGCATTTGAAGCTAAATCAGGCTATGTGAGGCTGGTTATAGATGGATACAGCGATGGCAAGATATTGGGAATGCGCGAGCAATTTTACCTTCAGAAGGGCCTGGAAAGCAACATATACATAAAGAAAGGCCCGATAGTCATACCCACCTATGTGAATAACGGGGACACCAAGGTAACGCTCGTAATAAATGAGCAGAGCCAGCAGCAGAAAAAGCTTGATTTTCAAATCCTTGACAGGGGCACTGTGATCGACACCCAATCGCTATCAGATGGAGAAATCAACCTTCAGGTAACTAGGATACCTAACATCCAGATGAAAGTAGTTGTGCCGCCTGGAGTCTATGTGCTCAGGGTGGTTGACAAGGGCAAGCATACCTATGCCCAGGCGCTGCTTGATGTGAGCGACGTATACATAGCCTATGGTAAGAGCTTCGATGCGCGCGATTACATCAAGGGCGTATTCAAGTTTGATGTGATGGACAGGTTCGGAGAGAGGCTCATGCTCAACGACGTAAAGGTCATGATAGACAACGACACCGCCAAAGTCTATGAGTTCAAGGGCGTGAACAACATAGCACTCTATGAGGTCCACCTAAGCGAAGGGCCCCATGAATTCGCATTCACATTCGGTGGCAGGTACACGAAACGCCTGACTGACGAGTACATACGCCCAAGGTTTGAACTCATAGAGAATCCGGTAAACTTCACCCTTATAGTCATAGCCATCGGAACTTTCGGTGCCGCATTCTTTTTCAAGCCCAAGGAAAGGCTGATATACAACCTTGACATACCTGATTTCCCGCCGGTGATGGCGCAGAAACTGTTTGTGAAGAAAAGCGCTGTCCTTGGCCTGTTTAACACAATAAATACAGATTACGGCTGGGCCAACATGCCGCTCAGGGCAGAAGAGTTGAAGAAGGGCCTCCGCACCAAGCTCACCTATATGGGCAAGCCGCTCGTGATAGGTGATTACAACCTGGAGAGAATACTTGACGTGCTCATGGCAAAGAAGCAGGTGGAGGAGCATTTGCAGTATTATTCGCTCACTGAATGGGCAGCTGCGGATGGCAAGAGCCTGCGCTTCCTGAGCATGGGCAGGGCCATGAGGGACATTTGCCTCAAATACATAATAAAATTCACCAAGGGCGGCGGAAATGACAGCTATGACATGATGCTGGTGGTCGGAAAGGAAATCATGTGCGTCAACTTTTTCGACAGCGACTATGGGGTCATTCCCAAGCTGCTGAAGAATTCCCATGACTACAGGTCAATCCTGCTGTTTGAGGACAGGTGGTCCAAAAACCGGTTCATGGAACAGTTCAACTCGACCCAGAAAGAGATGGTCATGCTCAAAATCAACCACCAATATGGGAGAATCCTGCTGCTCACGGTTGACGAGGCAGACAAGTTCCTGTCTGAAGTCAAGGGAATGAGGAAATAGGATTAAAATGAATGATTATAACAATAATAACAATAATGGATTGCATTATAAGAATGCTGGCATTGGTGATATATGTGGCAACAACACAAAAATCTGAAGACAACGTAATTAACGTGATTAATACAGCCAGATTAATTCTGTTGGCTGGGATAGTTCTTGTACTGCTTATAACAATAATTGCAATCGTTCCGGCAGGCCATGTTGGCGTGTTGAATACGTTTGGCGTGGTCTCAGAATACGAACTACAGTCTGGATTGCACTTTAAGCTTCCATGGCAGGAAGTTGTGTTGTTTTCGATCAAGACAAACGAATTGAAAGAGACAGCCGATACTCCATCAGATGAAGGATTGACCGTAACGCTTGAGGTGAGCATTCTATATAGGATAGATGGAACTAAAGCTGGCGAAATTTTCAAAACGGTCGGAACGAATTATGAGCAGGTGATTATTGAGCCGACGTTTAGAAGCATAGTAAGAGGAGTTACTGCCGAGTATGATGCAAAATCCATTTATACTTCTCAGCGGGAAATTGTTGCCAGCAAGATAACAGACCAACTGCGCCCGAAATTAAAAGAAAGAGGAATACTGATTGAGTCTGTCTTGCTAAGAAGCGTAACCCTTCCGGCACAAGTCAGGAATAGCATTGAACGAAAATTGGTCGCGGACCAGGAAGCGCAACAGATGGACTTTGTTCTGGCCAAGGAGCAGAAAGAGGCTGATCGGAAAGTAATTGAAGCAAAAGGCATAGCAGAAGCGCAAGTTATAATTGACAAGAGCTTAACACCCCAGTATTTGAGTTGGTATTGGATAAGCCACCTTGCCGATTATAACGCAGTTACCTATATTCCAGTCGGAAGCAATGGAATGCCTCTGTTCAAGGATGTTGATAGTATAGAAGAAACCGGAAGAATTGATGCACAATAAATATAATGATGATGATGAATAAGCTACGAAAGGAATCTTTTTTCGTTTATCTTTTGCTTGAGGTAATCGCTCACGAAGCTCAGCCTCGGGCCCTGAAGCGCATCCTGCTCCAGCTTTTTCTTATCCTTGAGCACAAGCTTCAGCTCGGCAACCCAATCCTTGTGCTTGGAAATCCAGGGGTAGTTTATCATCTCTTCGGCACGCTTTACGTCAATCTCCTTTGCCCGGATGGTCAGCTTGGAGAGGAAATCATAGTCCTTTATGTCGCTCATGGTCACGCCAACGAATTTTGTCTCAGGGAGGGAAAGCTCCTTGCTCAGGTAGGCCAGGTTCATGCTGCCGGTCTTGAGCGTCCAATAGATGTACCAGCCCCACGCGTCACAGTCGGTGAACACATAGCAGGGCAAGCCCTTGTCCATCAGCTTGCGGATAAACCTCCTGCACCCCCTGGAGGATTGGCCCTTTGGCGTGACAAGCACGCAGTTTTCCTTTTGCCAATACCTATCTTCGTTCAGCCTTTGCCACATGGCATCCTTCTCGACAACTAGCACGTATTTCGCCTTCACTTCCTCGAAATCCAGGCCATTGTCAACATCGCTCGGGATTGACCAGCCCGAGCGGCCCTGCTTCGTGCCGTCAATAAGGGTGTCTTCACCCCCGAATTTGTCCCTTAATTTGAATTGGCCTGCGGCAACGCCCTTCCTGTCTGTGTTCAGGTTCAGGTCCTCGCGCTTCACGCTGAGCGCAACTTCCAAATCCTCAATCAGCGGGTTGGATTCTGTCTGCTCGTCAAATAAATCTTCCTCAATATCTTCCCCAAGGGTAAACCTCAATTGATAGTAAAGGCCTCGGATGCTTGTATGGGCACCCTCCACCAGGAATTTCCTGCATTTGTTGGCGATGGCAATGGTCTGCATGAACTTGCGCGCCTGGGCAATGTTCAGGAATGTGCGCACCTCCTTCTTGTTGCCAAGCCGCAGGTAGCCCACGCCCTGGTCGAAGATTATGTTGCCCTTGCTTCTCACCACGGTTTCGAATGAGGGCGAAGTTTGCTTTTCGATTTCGCCAATCAATTTTCCGCCCAAATCATCAAGTTTTTTCAATGCCTGATTTCCCATGTCTATTCACCTTTCTCCTCAAAATCCTTTTTCCCATTGCCATTTTCCTGGCCATTTGCAACCGCACCGTTAGCAGCGTTTGCCTCCTTGGCGGTTTCTGCCTCGGCATCCTCAGCCTCCTCAATCAGCCCCACGCGGTGCTCCACCAGGTCAACCAGCCCTTTCTTTATCGCTTCTTTTTTCTTGGGCATGTCTGCCAATTCTGACATGTCCCCGGCGAGCTGCGCCACATAGCGCAGGAAAACCTTTCGCCTTGAGCTCCGTTCCTGCAGGTGAACAATCCCATTGAGGTAGCCCTTCACAGGCCTGGCGGCTTCCATGATGGCATTGCGCACTTCTGCAATAATTTCTTCTTCCAGGGCAATGGCCTGCTTGCCCGCGCTGGTATAGGGCACGTGCACGCTCACGAAATTCACAAAAACCGCAATTGGCATGTTTTCAAAATCATCTATCCTGTAGCGCTTCCATTCAATGGTCTTGACTGCCTCGGTAAGGCCGCAGGCGCCTGCGTCGAACAGCAGGGGCACCCGGTTGGCAAACCGCATAATCCGGTTGTGGGCGCCATTTGTGAACCCATAGGCGATGGCAACCTCAACCTGATAGGGGATGCCGCCGTGGAAGATTTGGGGGGAACGGTCTGATTGGGCAATGAATTGCGGGTTTAATATGTTCTGCAATGCTCTTGCGACATTTTCCTTGCCAATGGGGCGGAGGATATCAGTGGCTGGCGCAATCCACTTCAGTGTGTGCACTGCCTTGATTAGCTTTTCAGCCGTATCCCAATTGAGCGAGGTGGGCGGCTGGGAGAAATCAATATCCGGAAGAAGCTCCTGAAGCTCTTTCACCTTGTTTGATGACACCCTTGAAAATTCTTCAGCCAAAAATGCCGATATGCGCGATTCCTTTATGCGCCTGCTGAACTCCACCAAATCATTTGCGGTTATCCCAAGGATATGCGGCTTGGTTTCAATAGGCGGCTTGGGCACCACATCAACCGCGCGCGGGAACATATACCTCTGAGCGTCCGGTGCGATGAATTCAATCTGCGCATGGGGATTGGCAAGCACGGTCTGCTTCAGATATTCATAGACTCCATAGCCGCTGTTTTCATATCTTACATCGCCCAGATGGGCCTCGATGCGCAGCCCTGAAAATTCGCCCATTGTCTTTGTGAGGTTGGTGATGACCGGGGTGTTCTTGGAAACGTTTATGCCGATGTTGCATTCAATAATTACATTTTTGTAGCCTGAGCGCACCCATGCGGGTTTGCCGGTGGTGATTTGCGAATACATTATGCACCCAGATGCGCCTATGCCCTGCTGGCCACGCTGCTGCACATACCTGTGGAATTTTGTGCCTGCAAGGAGCTGGCCGAGGGCTTTGCCCAGGTATTTCTCAGGGATGCCGCCGCAGTTGTCCTGAACCGCGATTTTGTATTTGTCGTCACCCTCCTCTTCCAATTGAATGAAAATTTCCGGGAGGATGCCGACCTCCTCGCCGGCGTCCAATGAATTGGAAGTAAATTCGTGCACGATGGTGGTCAGGCTGCGGACCTTCCCTGAAAAGCCGAGCATCTGCTTGTTCTTCTTGAAGAACTCGGCTACGGAGTGCTCCTTAAACTGGCTGAATGAATCGATTGGCATTACAATTTCCCCCTTATTATTATTATTATTCGTAGCGTACCGATACATTTTGCATGGTCTGTTGTTTATTTCGGTTGTTCGGTTTTTATGAGTTTCTGTTTCCAAACGTTAATCGGCATATCGCCATTGAGAGAGCTATGTTCGCGCTGGTGGTTGTAAAAGCGCACAAATCGCTCGACTTCCAGTTTGGTTTGTTCGACGTTATTAAGGCGTGTGATGTTTAGGCATTCTTCTTTGATCGTGCGAATGGCACGTTCAATTTCAGCATTCTTATTGGGCGAACTTAGCGGGATCAGATTTTGCGAAGAGCCACCGACCCGAAGGGGAGGGCTATGCACCAGCAGGTGCATTCAACCGCCTGTGAAGCAGGCGGTACACAGATTGAGCCTGATGGCTCAATAGCGCCGCATGCAGCAACGCTGCATTCGGTGGCTCATTCGGAAATCCAGTTTTCGCTTGATAGCGAAAATCTCAAGGACTGTTGTCCTTGAATTCTCGTGAGGCCACTGCCAATCCATCCACCTGCGAAGCAGGTGGTATCGGAAAGTCCCGCAGGACTTTTCGAGCTATGCGCCAACTGGTGCATTCAATTCTCTTGGCCT
>MNVF01000058.1 GCA_001871535.1 Candidatus Micrarchaeota archaeon CG1_02_49_24 | reverse complement strand
TTATCGTGAAGTTGGCAGAATACCCCGCCCTTCGGGCGGGGATGAATGCCAAGCGCCAACTTCACGAGAATTCAAGGACAACAGCCCTTGAGATTTTCGCTATCAAGCGAAAACTGGATTTCCGAATGAGCCTTCATACCCTGCACATTGTGCAGGGTCTCTCGCATCAGCGAGAGAGGCTCTTCGGAAAATCTGATATAAATATGTGTTCAGGCCAATCAGCCCAATTTGCAAATTTCCTTAAGCGTTTCAACGAATTTGCCAACCTCTTCCTTTGTGTTATACAGGTAAGGCGAAGCCCTCACGCAGCCGTTTATTGCGAGCTTTCTCATCAGTGGGATTGCGCAGTGGTGACCGCTCCGCGTGCATATGTCCCCCATGGCATCAAGCATGGCCGAAACGTCATGTGGCTCAAGCCCCTTTACATTGAACGAGAAAATCAGCCCGCTCTTGCTGTAATATTCAATTTTTCCGTCCCCATTAATCTCATCAACCAGCTTTCGCATGTATGCAGCAATCCCTGTTTCGTGGCGATGGATATTTTCCATGCCGATCTTGTCAAGGTAGCGTATGGCTTCCGCCAATCCAATCGCGCCTGCGATGTTTGGCGTGCCCGCCTCAAATTTCTTATAGCCCTTTGAATAGATTGGGTTGAACCGCTCATCCAGCCCTGAAATCGTGCCGCCGCCCAGGTAAACCGGCTCAAGGCGTTCCATCACTTCCTCTCTGATATATAGCACGCCAATCCCGGTCGGGCCGAGCATCTTATGGCCGGAAAATGCGAAAAAATCGCAATTCAATTTCTTCACGTCAATTTTCATGTGGGGCGCGCTCTGCGCTCCATCTATCAGGAATAGCGCATCCCCGTTATTCTTCCCGATTTTCTCCAAATCATTTGGTTCTCCAAGAACATTTGAAACGTGGGTGAGCGCAATCACTTTTGAGTCGGCTGCCGGAGCTGCGGATTCCTCCAGCTCCCCAAAACTTTTCATAACCACCTTCGCGCCATTCCTCTCCTGCACCTTCCAGGGCAGGAAGTTGCTGTGGTGCTCAATGTCGCTGGTGATGATTGTATCACCTTGCCTGTATCTTATGCTGTTCGCCACCAGGTTGATGGATTCGGTAGCATTTTTTGTGAATACAATCTCCTCAGGTTTTGCGTTTATGTAATTTGCCACGGTTTCTTTTGCCTGCTCATAGTGCTCGCTGGCCCTGGCAGAAAGTTTATGGAGCCCCCTGTGGATATTGGCCCTGCAGTTGAGGTAATAGTCTTTCAGCTCCTCAACCACCTGCACAGGCGTAAGGGAGGTGGCGGCATTGTCAAGGTAGATTATGCCTGTTTTGAACAGAGGAAAATCTGAGCGTATAGCTTTCAGGTCCATGTTTATATCTTTTGGCGATGGATTATTATAATTATGTGGGAACAAATTTTTGCAGAAGCCGATGGCTATTTGAATCAGATCCCTACTGTGGGTCACGATACTTTTTGCATCTCGACAAGGATTCCCCTGCCCATCCTTGTGGAGGAGGAGAAAGCGCTGGATTACCAAAAGCTGAAAGGCAAAGCCTGCCTGAAAAAAAGGCTGAATGACTGCCTTGCAAAAGCAATCGCCAAAAAAACAGGCAAACCCTATGAGATAAACGGCGACATCCGTTTCATTTTCAATTTCATCAGGCACAAGCTCACCTGGGAGTATCTGCCAATTTACATATTCGGCCGCTACAACAAGCTTTCGCGCGGGCTCGCCCAGAGCAAATGGCATTGCATCAAATGCGCCGGCAAAGGGTGTGATTATTGCAAGGGAAAGGGTAGGATGTATGATTCAGTGGAGGAAATTGTTGCGGGCTATTTTTCAGGAATTGGGAAAGGCACTAAATTGGATTTTACGAAGAGCCATGGGCTCATTCAAAAAAAGCTCGTGAAGCCGCAGATGGCTTCACGATTTCATGCCTCTGGCAGGGAGGATGTTGATGCGCGCATGCTCGGGCCAGGCAGGCCATTTGCGCTCGAGATTGAAAACCCGTTGTCGCTTGAGTTTGACTTGGGCGAAATTGAGAAAAAAATAAACCAACGGGAAGACCTAAGGGCAAACGGCCTGAGGAAAGTAAGCAGGGAATTTGTGGAGCTGGTTGACCAATCGCACTTTGACAAGGAATATGATGTTTTCGTTGATTGCGAAGGGGAAGTATCAGCTGCGATGGTGAAAGAACTGAATTCTATTGCTGATTTGGAAATAGCGCAGCAAACCCCTGAGCGCGTGCTCCACAGGCGGGCTGATTTGGTGCGCAGGAGGGTGCTGAGGGAGCTGAAATGCACGCAGCTGAAGCCGAATCTGCTGAAACTGCACCTTGTCTGTGAGGCGGGTTTCTATGTAAAGGAGTTCGTGTATTCTGACAACGGCAGGACAAATCCGTCCCTTGCTTCGTTGCTTGAGATGAAATGCACTCCGCGGGATTTGGATGTTGTCAAAATAAGGGACGGCTATTTGGATTTCATGCTGCATATAAATAAGATTTAGCGCGGTTCCTAATCATTATCACACAAAATGCTTCGGCGTTTGGCGAACGGAAACACTTAAATTCCTTGGGAGTCAAAAAGCAATGTAACAACGCCTATTAGTAATCATATGCTATATCATGTTTTTCGGCGTTGCTGAGGGAGACTATGATAGTTGGCGTACCAAAGGAAATTAAAGACAACGAAAACCGTGTTGCGCTCACCCCTGCTGGGGCAATGGAGCTCACCAAGCGCGGCCATACGGTCTATGTCGAGGCAAATGCCGGAAAGGGCAGTGGCTTCCCAGATGGCGAGTATACCTCAGCAGGTGCGGAAATCATCCCAACCGCAAAAGAGGTCTTTGACAAGGCTGAGATTATCGTGAAGGTCAAGGAGCCGCTCGACCCGGAAATACCCATGCTCAATGAAAAGAAAATACTTTTCACCTACCTCCATCTGGCATCTGATGTGGAGATGACCAAAAAGCTCATCAAATCCAAGGTCATTGGCATTGCCTATGAGACCGTTGAGAAGAACAGGTTGCTTCCCCTGCTCGCTCCCATGAGCGAGGTGGCAGGCAGGATGGCACCCATCATCGGCAGCTATTACCTGCAGAAGCCCAAGGGCGGCTATGGCATGCTTCTCAGCGGAGCACCGGGCACCGAACCGGCCCGCGTGGTTATTGTGGGCGGCGGCTTTGTCGGAGCGAATGCAGCGCGCATTGCCTATGGCATGGGCGCAGACGTCACCATCCTTGACGTGGATGAGGCTAAAATCCGTGATTTAAACAACCGCTTCCCCTATGCCAAGGTGCTCATGTCAAACGAGTACAACCTGAGAAACGCACTCAAGGGTGCCCACCTGCTGGTAGGCGCAGTGCTCATCCCAGGCGCGGCTGCACCAAAGGTCGTAAAGAAGGGCATGCTCAAGTTCATGGTAGAGGGTGCCGTGGCTGTAGATGTTGCCATTGACCAGGGGGGCGTGCTGGAAACCTCGCACCCCACAAAACACAGCGACCCAGTCTTCGTGGTTGACGGAGTCACCCATTATTGCGTGACCAACATGCCCGGCGCCTATCCAAGGACTTCGACCATCGCATTGACCAACGCGACCCTGCCTTACCTGCTCAAATTGGCAGACAAGGGGCTCGAAGCGCTCAAGGCAGATGCCGGCTTCATGAAGGGTCTGAACCTCTACAAGGGCAAAATCACCTTCAAGGCGGTTTCCGACCTCTTCAGCATGGAATACACTGAGCCGGAAAGCGCGATTGGCTAAAGGTTAGGAGTCCGGAGTCTGGAAAGGTTTATAATTTCCAGCCAACGAATCTATTCCTATGGCAAGCCCAGCATTTGCGCCCCGGCCGGAAGAAAAGAAAAAAGCAATGGATGAGTTGCCCAGCGGGCTCAATGGGCGGCCCCAAAAAATTGAGAGAACTTACAATGCATTTGTGATCGCGCCTTCCAGGTTCAAGAAAGGCATGGAGGATACGACTGTTGACAGTGCAAGATTGAAGGGGATTCTGGTTATGGTGAGCGGCAAAATTGAAGAGGTATCCCATACAGAAAAACTCCCTAAGGAAGAAGGAGCCCGTATTGCCAATGCCGCCCTCAAGATGGTCAAGGAATTTCCAAAAAACATTTAGCCTAGTTATCGTGACGACGCAGAACCGAATGCAGCTAAGGCTGCATGCGGCGCTATTGAGCCAACTGGCTCAATTTGCGTACCGTGCGCTTCGCGCACGGATGAATGCGCGTCGTCGTCACGAGAATTTTTCGAATGAGCCACCGACTCGTAGAGGAGGGCTATCGACTAACAAGTCGATTCAATCGAATGTTGAATGCTTCTGTTTGAATGCACCTGCTGGTGCATAGCTCTCGCCTGCTGGCTTTTCAGATGCTCCTGTTGGAGCATATCTCGACGCCTGCTGGCATCGATCACCTGCGGGTGAAAATCTCGACGGCTGCTTGAATGCGCTTGCGCGCATAGCTCGACACGTTGTATCGATGCCATCGATCGCCTTCGGCTCGATGAAGCATAGCTCGTGAAATCCATGATTTCACGACAGCAGTGCTGCATGCGGCGCTATTGAGTCCGCAGACTCAATCTGTGTACTGCCCGCTTCGCGGGCAGAGGCTCTTCGTAAAATCTGATCAATTTTCTAATCCGTCCGGCATTTTTTTCCATTCCCAATGAGTTTCCCATTCACTTTCTCAATCGTTTTCATTGAATAAGACTCAAGGTTCTGCTTTTCCTTGGGGCTGAGTTTCTTCACCACAAACTCCCAGTGGGAGCAAACCCAGTCCCCTGTTTTCAGCTTTCCGGCAGTGCGCACGCCATTGTATTCCAGGAGCCAGGTTTTTTCCTCAGGCGCTGAAAGATAATATCTGCCATTTTCCTGCCTGAGCGTGCCGGATTTGACTTTCACTGCCTTGCCCACGTGCCCCAGGACCCTGCCCCAGCTTATCCTGCACCTGTCCTGCTCCTCCACGGTCTTGTTAGCCCTGCCTGAGAACGAGCGGAATTTCAGCACGTGGTGCAGGTGGAATGGCACATGGCTCGCTTTTTTGGCAAACCAGGGCTCCAGCAGCTCATTGCCTGTCCACACTGCCTCAACTACCTCAGTGTCAAATGGTTCGCGCTTGTTTGCCAGGGCCAGCATCCTAAGATGGAAATAGTGGGCCTTCAGCCCATTCATTCCCTCAAGCACTTCTGTTTCATTCCTGCCTGTCGCAAGGTAGCCTGCCATAGCCGTGGTATGGGATTTGGTGCCGCAATGGCCGAGGCTGGCCGGCATGTAGCTGAAACTGGCGGCAAGTTTAAGTGACATAACTTTTCACCACTTCCTTCGCATATGAAAACGCGCCTGCAAATCTGGCGATGCCGACTGCGGTCACCATGCCGATGGCAATGAGGCTGAGCCCCGTAATCTCATAAATGCCGGGCATTTTGCCGAGGAATGCGAAATTGAGTGAAGTTGTAATCGGCCCTGCAAGGGCAAGTATGGCAGTTGCATTGGCAGGGCTGGTGTGCTTCAGGCTCCTGTACCAGAAAGTTGCAAACAGGAATAACAGCCCTCCTGCAATAAGCGACCAGATGATTTCATCAGCAGAAAATGCAAGCGCAGTGCCCAATCCGCCCGTGGCCGCAAGAATCACTGTCATTGCCACAATTCCTATCCCGAACCTCCCGAATGCCAGCACATCCCCATCAATTGCATCTTCCCCTTCAAGGAATTTTTTGGTGAATGTCCATTCAAGCGCCCACATTATTGTGGCAGCAAGCGCGCAAAGCTCTCCAATTCCAAATGAAAATTTGCCCAATGAAAGAAGGATGAGGTTGCCTGCAATTGCAATCGCTGCTCCGATAGCATAGCGCCTGTCAGCAACACCCTGTCTCAGCAAAAGCACGGAGATGATTGCAGTGAACACGAACAGCAGGCGATAGATGAATCCTCCGGCCGCCGCGCTTCCAATGCTCAGTCCATAGAAGAAAAGCATGAACGGTATCCCGCCCCCTATTATTCCAACGAATGCCAGCCTGCCCAGGTTTTTTGGCGTGAGCCTGCGGATGGCGCCGAATTTGGACAGAAATGCGATGGCACAAAATATGGCAGCCGCGGCAATTGCATTCTTGAGGAGCGTGTAGCCGAACGGGTCGAATGATTTGGCGCCGAATGCATTTATAAAGACAGAGAACCCGCTGACCACTGCCGTCAACAGGGCAAAGGATATGCCCATTGACTCGTCACTGGAATCACTAATCCCGCCCATCATGGTATAACTAGTGATAAAAACTATTTAAGATTTAGCACTGCTACTAACTCATGGGTGTTAGGAAAAAAGCAGCAGCAACAGCAGGAGCGGCTAGCCGCAAGGGCCACAAGGTATTCCTGTCCATTGCGAAGAAGAAGCTAAGGGTAGGTTTCTTTTCATTTACCGGCTGCGAGGGATGTGTGGTCATGTTCACCGAGATTCTCAATACCAAATACAAGGAGTGGTTTGAGAAGGTAGAATTCGGCTACGCCTGCGTGCTCCAGTCCAAGAATGACATGCGCGGCCTTGATGTGGCATTCATCGAGGGTGCCATAGGCTCAGATGTGGAGGCGCGCATGCTCAAGGAAGTAAGGGCCAACTGCAAAAAGCTCGTGGTCATAGGCTCCTGCGCCATCAATGGCCGCCCGTCAGACCAGCGCAACTATTTCGATGCCGGGCAGATGAGCGAAATCAAGTTCGTGCTTGACAGGTTCCATCTTTATGACAAGGTGATTCCGGCGAATGCTGTGGTAAAGGTGGATGCCGAGGTGCCCGGCTGCCCCATAATAGAGGAAAAGTTCATTGAAATGATGGAATCCTGCATAAAAGAATTCAGCGAAGTAAAGAAGGCGTGATTGGTAGGTGTAATTTTCATGCATGAAGAGCCGGACATTTTTGAAGATGCAAAAGACAAGCGGACATTTGCACTGGGCCTCAGGCACATAAGCAAGATTGAGGGTCATGCAGCCCTTGACATCAGCGTTGTGAAGGGCAAGGTTGAAGACCTCCAGCTGCGCGTGACTGAGGGCAAACGGTTCTACACCCAGGGCGTGCGCGGCGTCCATTGCACTGCGGTTTCCAATATAGTTTCGCGCATCTGCGGCACCTGCAGCATTGCCCACATGGCCTGCTGCGTGCTGGCTGTCGAGAACGCACTTGGAATTGAGCCGTCCGGGCAGACGCATGTGCTCCGCGAGCTTGCCATGTACGGGCTCAATCTCAGGGACCATGCGCTCCACCTGTATTTTTTCTCCATGCCGGACCTATTTGATGTGGATTCAATCCTCAAATTTGAGGGCAAGCGCATGAAATACATCGAACAGGCGTTTAAGGTCAAGGCCGCTGGCAACCGGCTCTCCACCCTGGTGGCAGGCAAGCCTGTGCACCCTACCAATATCTCGGTCGGCGTGCCCAAATCAGTGCCCCTGAAAGAGCAATGTGCCGAAACAGCGAAGCAATTGAAAGCTGCCCGGGATGAGGTTCTGGAGCTCATTGGCCTGTTCCACAGCCAGGAGGCCTGTTTCTCCACAAAGACGCGGTTCATAGCCCTTGACAATGCCAGGAAAAAGTTCAGCTACTTCGGGGACGAGCTGATTTCAAGCGATGGGGAAACCATAAGAAAGGAAAATTATATCAACCACCTCCAACGGGTTGTGCTGCCCTATTCCCAGGCGACCGGGTTTGTGTTCGAGGGCAATGAGTATATGGTGGGCGCGCTCGCGCGCATGAACCTGAACCGCGGCATGCTCCACAAGGATACGCTTAGGGATGTGAGCCGCTACCTGAAGGTGTTCCCGACCTCAAATATCTTCTACAATAACCTGGCCCAGGCAATTGAAATGCTGAATTGCATTGACCAGTCGGTTGAGCTGCTCGAGGCGTGGGATTTCAAGGCTGAGCCATCAGCCGATGCCAAAATGCCCGTGGATGAGTGCGACGGCATCGCTGCCATAGAAGCGCCGCGCGGCACGCTCTATTATATGATGCACCTTCTCCCTGATGGCAAGGTCAAGCACGTAACCCTCGTGATTCCCACGGCACAGAACCAGGTGAAAATCTCCCGAGACATAAAGGAATACGTGGAGCAGAACATTTCGCGCCTGCCTGACAGGCATGAGATTGCCCATGGCATAGAGCGACTGATACGGGCATACGACCCGTGCATGAGCTGCGCCACCCACTTTTTGAAAGTGAACTGGAAAATCAGGGAATAAGTTCCTCAATTCTGCCTTTCATCAGTTTCATTTCGTCAATTGCTTTCTTTTTCCCATAATGGTTGGGTATGGCGATTATGGCCGCGCTGTCAATCATCTTCGCCTTCTTCATCAGCTTCAGCATGTAGGCAAGGTCCAGGTCATGGCCGGTGAAAATCGGCGCAGCCTCAAGCTTATCAAAATCAGAGATTATTTCGATTTTTGCTATCCCCTCAGCCACATCGATTATAATCGGCTTCCTTCCGTATTCCTGCAGCTCATCAAGGGCGTCGCAGTGGATGAAAGTGATGTCTGGGAACATTTTCTGCATTTCTGGCATTATCCCGACAGCAAGCGAATCGCAGTCGCAGCCAGGGTTGCCGAAAACAAGAATGGTTTTCAGTTTCGAGTTTCGGGTATTATACATTTTCTCTCCCCAGGGTCCCGGATGCGCTTCGCACATCAGATGCACCTCATGGTGCATATCCCGACGACTGTTGTCATCGATGCGGTGCCATTGAACCCATTAGGGCTCAATTCGCATCTCTTTTCTGTGAAATCGACAGCTTTGCTGTCGAGCTTTTCGCTTTAGCGAAATCAAAGAGAGGGCCTCCCGGAACTCGCAACCCTGGACCCAGACCCATTACCTGCGTGGCCTGCCGCCACCCTGCCTGTAATTCCCGAACCCACCGCGCCTTCTAGGCTGTTGCCGTTCCTGCCCATGCCATGGCCTCCGTTCAGGCCTGCTCTGCCTGCTTCCAAATGTCTGGTAATCATCCTCTCTGACAGCCACATACCCAGTGAGCTTCACCTCTTCCATGGTTATCTTGCAGTGGCGCTCAATCTGCCCAAGCAGGCCCATTTCGCCGTAGGCAATGAGCGAAACCGCGGTTCCGCTCCTGCCAATCCTGCCTGTCCTCCCGACCCTGTGCACGTAGGTAATCGGGTCGTCCGGCGGGTCGTAGTTTATTACATGGGAAACCTCAAGCACGTCAAGCCCCCTTGCCGCCAGGTCGGTAGCCACCAGGATATTGATGGAACCTTCGCGGAACATCTTCATCACGCTGTCGCGCCTGTTCTGGGAGAGGTCTCCGTGGAAAGCGCATGCCCGGAATTCTTTCTTTTTCATTACAAAGCCGAGCTTGTCAGAGCTTGATTTGGTCCGGCAGAATATGATTGTATGGTGAGGCTGCTTCTCCTCCAGATAGCGGAAGAGCGCATCATATTTTGTCTTTGGGGAAACCATGAGGAACTGGTGGGCTATGTGGGTTATGACCGCCGGCTCATCCCTGCTCACCGAAATATACATTGGCTCATACTGGTATTGCTTGGAAAGCTTGAGGATTTCCTCGGGCATTGTCGCAGAGAAGAGCATGGTTTGCCTTCCCTTCATGGTATGGCCGAGGATTCGCCTTACATCATCAATGAACCCCATGTCCAGCATCCGGTCTGCCTCGTCAATCACGACGCGGCACACATGGCTGAGGTTGAGCGTGCCCCTCTCAAGGTGGTCAAGCATCCTGCCCGGAGTGGCGACCACCACATGGACGCCCTGGCGAAGCTGCCGTATCTGGGGCTCGATGCTCTGGCCTCCGTAAACTGTGGCTACCCTGAGGCCGGTGTATTTGGATATGGTGGAGATTTCCCTGGCAATCTGCATTGCCAGCTCCCTGGTGGGTGCAAGCACCAGTGCCTGGGGGTGGTTCAGGTGCCTGTCGATTACATCAGTAAGGTAGATGCCGAATACCGCGGTCTTGCCAGTGCCTGTCTTTGCCTGGCCCAGCACGTCAAATCCCTTGAAAACAGCCGGGATTGCCTCGCGCTGGATATCCGTGGGCATCACGAAGCCCATCTCCTTCAGGGCGCGCTGCACTTCCGTGCTCAGCTGGAATTGCTCAAACCCGGCTGCCCTATCCAGTTTAGCTTTCGGTGCCGCTTCCTGTTCGTTTTCCCCTGTGGGCTTTTCTTCTGAAGAAAAACTGCTTTGTGACAAAGAGGGTTTAATTCCATCATCCATATTAATCCATCAACTTTTTTCGTTTACCTTTTTAGAAACAAGCAAATTAGGTTTGGTATCCTTGTGGTATGTGTTAGTGCATAGTTATTTAAATAAGGTGCACCCCTAACCTATTACCTCACACGTATAGTGTAGGGACTAACATAATGCCGAAAGGCAGAATAAAAAAATAGGTGAACTATATGGGATATGACGGAGACAGAGGGGACAGACCCGCAAGAGAAATGCACAAGGCAGTATGTACTGATTGTGGTACAGAATGCGAAGTGCCGTTCAAGCCGGTTGAGGGCAGGCCTGTATATTGCAGAGCTTGCTACCCGAAACACAGGAAGAAATGATTGGATTCATGAGTGAATTCTGATTATCAATCATGTGTGAATCTTTTTCTTTTTTTCAATATTTTTCTTACGTTCGGTGCTGTATCTACTTTACAAAATTTATCCCGAAAAGCTTCTCGGCAATCAACAATGTATCATGCACATCAGCATTCAAATACTCTGAAAGGTGCTGGTCATTGTTTTTCCACATCTCATAGATTTTCTTCCCTTTTTCCGCCTTTACCTCCCCAGCCAGGTGTTTTTTCCTCATGAGCGGCACCTCGGCAAACATGGGATGGTCAATCACTTTCTCAAGGGAGAGGTATTTCGGCGTGGTATTGTCCTGTTTGGCGATGGCAAACCGCGCAACATGCATAAGGTCGAGGATATAGGAGCGGGTGAGCGCATCCTTAAGCGCCCAGTATTCCTGTGGGAAGATTGGTTTCCCATCTCTCTTCTCCCCATGCTTTGCCGAATGGTCCCCCCACTGCTTCAGCTTCGTGCTGATGAGGGGGTAATCATAGCCTGAAATGTTATAGCCCAACAGCACAAGGGGCCGCACCTGGGTGAAGAATGAGCCAACCTTTTTCAAAAGAAGGAATTCGGATTCATCAGTTTCTTCATCAAGCATTGCCACGCCGTGCTTTACAATCCCACCCTCGCGGTAGGCAATGCCTGCGGCAAGGATGCGCTCGTTTGAGAGAAATTCGCCTTCGAGCACCTTTGTCTCCAAATCCAGGGACACGACCCTGCCCCACTGCCTCCTTGATTTGACGATATCCATGATTGCCTGGGTAAACTCTTCCAGGGAAAGGTTCTGCATGGATTGATTATGTGTTTTTGATTTTTTAATTGGGCGTAGGCGCAGGTTATTTAAGAATTTGTGTATTGTAATATAATTATGGGTGTAGAACTTTTAGCGACCTCAAATAGGATAATCGGGCCAAGCAACCCCGGGGCAAAGAGCAGCGCTTTGTTGCGGTTTGAGCCCCTTCTGGAAAAAACGTCATTCCTTACTCTGCCGTTTAATGCAATCACCCCTGGTGCTTTTGATGATTTTATTAAATGAGCATGACCTGACAGGAACGATGAGGCAGGCGCAAAACAGGCAATAGCAGCAACGGAGTTCACCAGCAGCGAACTTGACGCTCTGAGGCAGGCGGTTGAGCCTTTCAATGGGTTGTATGTGGCGGTGCGCTCAGATGAATGCACTGCCGGCGGGGTTGGGCTATGGCATACTGGATTTATCGTGAAGTTGGCAGAATACCCCGCCCTTCGGGCGGGGATGAATGCCAAGCGCCGACTTCACGAGAATTCAAGGACAACAGCCCTTGAGATTTTCGGAAAGTCCAGCAGGACTTTACGAGCTATCTTCCAGCTGGCAAGATTCAA
>MNVF01000048.1 GCA_001871535.1 Candidatus Micrarchaeota archaeon CG1_02_49_24 | reverse complement strand
TCGGAGCGAGGTTTGCCATACGGCAATGCTGAGTGGCAAACCCGACGCCCGAGCGCCCATGAAATCGCACATGGCCCGGGTCGCTCCAAAGTGTCATGGGCTCTTCGGAAAATCTGATTTTTAATGTTTATACCCTGGCTGAGTAATTTTCCATGAACTAAGCAACAACTTCCACAGCCGTATCTTCATTCAATTCCTTCTCCCTTGCCAATCTGTATTTGTTCACCGTGAGATTCAGGAGCGATGTTTCATGGGTAATCACAAACGTCTGGTTCACAATCCCGGGTATTTTATTTTGAAGCGCTTCCGAGAACATGAAAATTGCCTCCTTGTCGAGATTGTGTGTCGGCTCATCCAGGATTAGCCAGCCCGCAGCAGGCGCCAGCACAATGGCAAACGCCACCCTCATCACCATTGCCAGGCAGGCTTTTTCTCCGCCGCTGGCAACCACCTCGAATGATTTCCATTCGCCGTTGAACGCCTCGAATGTATAGCCAATGTCAGTCACATTCAGCCGGATTTGGGTGTAATCCCTGTAGGGGTAAATAAACGGCCACAGCTCGTTCACAATCTCGTTAAATGCGCCAATCAAATCGCCCCTGACTGTCATTTGTGTCTTGCCAAGCGCTTCCTTGAACCTGTTGAGCTCCACCCCAGCATTCACATAGGCCTCGATTTTCCTGCCCTTGTCCTCTCTGCGTGCCATCTCAGCCCTAAGCTCCACTAATCTCTCAGAGACAAACTGCGCCTCCCTTGCGGCCATTGCCAGCTTCCCCTCGATTTCCTTCTGGGATAATTTCGCCTCCCCAAGCTCCTTGGCAACCGATTCAAACTCCTTTTCAGAATAATCAATGGCTGCCAGCGCCTTGCCTGCCTCAAGGAGCGCCTGTTTGCTGGCATCCAGCTCGTCGAATTTTGCCTTCACCTGTGAAAACTGCCCGAGCCTGAGGGCATTCTTCTGCAGATGGGAATCCAAATCGGCCGCCTCCTTTTCCAGGAGTTCGCGGCTGTTCCGTGCCATCTCCAGCCTGCCCTTCAGGCTCTCGAGCGTTGCCTTGACTCCCTGCTCAGCCAGCAATTCAGTTTGCAACCTTTCAATCCCCACGGCAGATGAGCGTGCCCGCTCATAGCAGTCCTTCTTTATCTTATAGCTGGTGGTAAGCACCATCAGCTCATGTTCCATTGATTTTATGCCCTCAACAATAGTCTGGATTGCAAATTCCCGCTCTTTCTTGAGCACCAATGCCTCATGGCCGCTCAAAGGTTTCTTGCACACCGGGCAGGTTCCCGCGGCATCAGGCAGCCCCTCGAGCTTTCTCAGCTCCCCTGCCCGCGCATTTTCCGCTGCCAACTGGTTTTTCAGCCCAATCATCTTGTTCGTCTCCTGCTCGAGGAGCGCAAGAAATTGCTTTGAATCGGCATCGCCCAGGATTATTTTTACGCTTCTCTGCAGTAATTCAACCTCCGCCCGTTTTCCATCCATCTGGCTGAGCTCGCGCTCCAGCCCGCCTGCCTCCTTTTCATACCTGCCCATCTCCTGCTGGCTGGTTTTCAGGCTGGCACGTATATCCGCCAGCCGCACCCTGTAACTTTCAACGATATTCGTTTGCTCTTCATAATCTTTTGCCAATTTGCCTGTGTCGGCATCCCTAAGCTCGCTCTCCAGCCTTTCCACAATCATCGTTGCCCTGGATTGCTGCTGGGACATCTGCTCATATTGCTTTTTGTTTTGTGCGAGCGAGTCGTATTGCAATTTCAGCCCGCCTGCCCTCTTTGACAGTCCATCGGATTCCTGCCTGAGCCTGGCCAGCTCGCCTGAGATTTTGCCGTGTTTCGCCTCGTGCCCGGCTATTGACGCTTTCAATTCCTCAGGCTTCCTCAGCCCGCTCTCTTCCTGCATGGTTGTGAGTATATATTTTACCCTATTCGTTACGGCCACCAGGTTGCCGCGCGCCAATTCAAACCTGTCAAGCCCCAGCAGCCTGTCAATCTCCTCCTTTCTTTTCCTGGGGGGCAGGTTGAGGAAATAATCAATCTCGTTTTGCGCCGAGTAAATCGCCCGCGTGTACAAATCATAATCAATGCCAAAATGCTTCTCCACAAGCGCATTGACTCCTGCCACGCCCTTGTCCACCAGACTTCCGTTTTTGTAGAAAAATGCATCGCTTTTCTTGGTGTCCCCGATTCCCTTAATCACTCTCTTGATGCCATATTTATCTGCCCCAATCTCCAGCTCCAGCTCAATCACTGATCCGGCATCCCTATTCCTGAAATTAACCAGGTCGGCAATCTTCACCTTTCCCCTTTCAAGGGCTGGAAACGTGCCGAACAGCGCGAAACAAATAGCATCCAGCACGCTGCTCTTCCCTGAGCCCATGATGCCCACCAGCAGGTTAATTCCTTTCGTGAATTTGAACGAGGAATCATGGTGGGATTTCCAATTGATTAAGCGTAAAGAGGTAATCATGGAAAGCATTACTCACGCATGAATTATATATCCAATATATCCCTTACATTTTCATCAGGGAAACGACACATATTTAAATATTTAGATACGAAATAAGACGATATCGTGACATAGTTTTATAATTAATTACAACAAGATATAGTGTTATCAAAAAAGGTGAGTATCCCTGCAGCCATTCATGCTATCCCGGCCTCTATCCCAGTCTATTACAAAACTTCAACAGCCATTAGTCAGCTTAATCAGGCAGTTTCAGTTGCAATCTCCCATGGTTGGCTCAAATTTTGGCAAGCCAAAGGATGACTGGCTGAACGTTCATAGCGTAGGGCCCATTAATATCTACGTTATCGCCCCAGTTACGCATAACTCTTTAAAGTCAATTACAGCAGTTCTCAATGGGGTTGCGTTGTCGCTTACAACCAAAAAAGATAGGACAACTGTGCTAGTGGAAGACTG
Source organism: Candidatus Micrarchaeota archaeon CG1_02_49_24 (assembly GCA_001871535.1). Lineage (GTDB taxonomy): Archaea > Micrarchaeota > Micrarchaeia > Anstonellales > UBA8471 > UBA8471. The sequence goes on along the minus strand of MNVF01000048.1, from coordinate 39,216 downwards.
GGAGCGAACAAAAAAGGTTAAACAAGAAAGGAAAGGCGGCCCAGCTAGGGATGTGACGTTTAAGAAAACTGCTCTGATACACAGCGCCATCCTAAAGTTGATGAAAACCGCAGCGGACAGCAAATCACTCGATGGCAATGCCAAAGCGGAAATATCCAGCATTGCGCGCCAGTGTTTTCAGGAAGGTTGTGATGATTGCGTAGCTTTTGATGCCATCGGAGGCAGATACGATTTTGAATACGCTGAAATTCTTGGAGAGAAGGCTAGAACCGACGCAACCAATCTGGTTGTCAATGCTGTTAGTCAGAAAGCTAACATATCTAAAGAAGAAATCATGGAACTCATGGCTGTTTCCGAGCTAGTTTATTGGGTCGCTTCTGCGGCCTCTGCAGGCCCTGTCGCCATTGACATAAACCGCATATTCCAAGAATTTAAACCACACTTTTTCACGAAAGGATTACAAGTATTTAACTACTCAATGGCAGTTAACGCAGTCAAGTTAGCATGCCAACCTCAAACTCAAATGGCCTACTCTACACTTAGTAATCACTTTAATACATTAGAGGTTTACGCAGCCCATGAACCACTAAAAGTCCAGGTTTCGGAATTGCTTGCAAATGCAATACTTAAGGGCGGAGATATTCTCATATATACCGGAGGGTTTCACCTGTCCGCAGTGGAATTGTCGATAGCTGGGCTTCCCATCAGCTAACCTTAGTAATGCTCTCCAAATCTTGTGCCAGATGGATGTTCTTGAAACCTTAGACAGGATTATAAACTTGAATCTGCAGAAAGAGGATCATGAAACAGGTTTTCACCGCAATCATAGAGAAGGATGAGAATGGAATCTATATCGTGGAAGTTCCAAGCCTTAGGGGATGTTATACCCAGGGCGGTACATTAGATGAGGCAATGAAAAACATACGCGAAGTCATAGAGATGTGCCTTGAAGAGCAGAAAGATATCCCCAAATATGAATTGGTCGGGATTCAGAAAATTGAGGTTTCCCGATGAAATTGCCGCTTATATCCGGGCAGAAATTATTGAAAATTCTCTCATTTAAGGGATTTGTATCTGTCAGACAAAGAGGAAGCCATATACAACTGAAAAATGCTAATGGGATTCTTATTACGGTTCCAATACACAAAAAACGACCAGTAAGCATAGGCGTCCTGCATAAAATTCTAAGAGACAGTGAACTATCAAGGGCAGAGTTTATCGAGCTATGCAATAATATTTAATCAAAATTTAATCCGCTCCAAATCCTTCGCCACATGGATGTTCCCAAATCCTTTAAACTCTTTTTTCACATCCCATCCCGGATAGATATGATAGGGAATTAGCTTTTTCGTGAACAGGCTCATTGTCTTTGCCTCATAGGCAGTGAGATGGCCTGGCAGCTTCTGCACATGGGAGCATTCGCAGATTGCCACATCCGTGCCGCTCAGGAGCGTAACCAACTCCTCGCAATAGGCAGTGTCTCCGGTGATTGCAATCTTCTTTCCTTCGCACTCAAATCTGTAGCCGTAATCCTCGTTTGTTTTTGAATGATTTAATTTGCATGGGGTAATTCCTGTTTCTTTCAAGCCGATGCCGGTTATTTGCGCGCCGTTTTTTATCTTTTTGAAATTGATTTTGAACTGACTAAGTTTCTCAATCGAGTCGAATGTGGATTTGTAGGGCTTGAGGATGCGCCTCACAAGCTTTTGAGGCTCGGGCGAAACGATTGTAAGCTGCGATTTGGCGCTCCTCCTCGTGATATACATTTCGCCGATAAGCTGTATCAGCCCGGAGGTATGGTCAGGATGGTGGTGGGTAAGGAAAATATAGTCAATGTCATTTGCCACCAAGCCAGCATGCGCGAGTTGGTAGTTTATGCCGCCAGGTGCATCAATAAGTATGTTTTTCCCCTCATTTTTAAGAAGAACGCTCGGGCCAAATCTTTTCTTTTTTGCATCGGCTATCCATGCGCCAGTGCCTAAAATAGTTAATTCGACCATATTTTCACCAAAACATTTACGCACTGGCTCTGCCCATGCCAAATAGTGCAATCAGGATGACCGCTACAATCGCGCATCCTATGCCTGCTGCAATAAGAAGCACGAGGAGAATTAAGGCTATGGTCATGATATTTGATTTTTTTTCCGGCTGCGGTTCGTCTGCCATGGTGGGATATGAACTAAAAAAAGATATAAAGGTTTCGTAAGCTTTCGCTTTTGCCATCAGGCGATCGGCGGCAACAGCCGCCGAGATTTTTGCCAACTGGCGAAAAGCCATCAGGCGAAATTCAATCTACCTAATTTATCCTGCCAACCGAAACCGTGTCAACCGAGCTAACTCCGGTTATCGCACCCAATTTCTGCTCGAGCTCGTCAACCCCGCCCTCGTCTCCCATGACAAAGGTTACTCTCACTGCCTTAAACCCAAAGGCAATCGGCTCCTCGCCTATTGAATGGGGGTTCATCTTGGCTATTTCACTTTTCACGCTTTCAAATTCCTCAATCCCCTGCGGGAGCACCTTGAACGTTATCGCAACATCTGCCATCAAAATCACAACTCAAATAGTAAACCTTAAACTTTATACCCTATCACGGCCCATCCTGGCCGCAGGCCAGGCACTTATAGGCCGTTACATCCCGTCTGCAGTCCCTGCACCTGGCAATCTTCTCTTTTCCGCAGCCAGGGCATGGAAAAACCGTATAATTCGTAGTATTTCTTCCGCATGATATGCATTTCAAGCTAAACACCTCAAAAACATAAATTAAACAGCAAGCTGTCTATACGTTTAATGTATAAGTTTATATTGACTGAATATTTAAATCTATATCTGATTAACACAGAGATGCCCCCGTAGTCTAACCTGGACAGATGGGGAACCTGCTTTGCGGTTCCCCTATAACCCCTCCGAAATGGCTTGCAGCCCTTTCAAACCTGCTTACTTCGTAAATTTACGCAAGCGGCTGTCGCCCTCGTACAGACATAGTTCTTCCTCTTGCGCCCCTTCAACCTTTCTTATAAATCTTCACAACTATAATTTGAATGCTGCCCCCGTAGTCTAACCTGGACAGAACGCGAGCTTGCGGAGCTTGATATCTGGGTTCAAATCCCGGCGGGGGCGCTTAAACTTTTTTCATGAAACATTCCACAATTGTGGAACTTGCTGTTTTTTATGAGCTCATGCAGCTATCTATTGCATGGCGCAAATATCTGTGATAATCCCTGCCCTGAATGAGGAAAAGACAATTGCAAAGATTGTTGAAACCGCGAAATCGTCTCCAAACGTTCACGAAGTCATTGTCGTGGACGACAAATCGGTTGATAAGACGGTTGCAGAGGCGAAGAGGGTCGGAGCCATAGTCATTGAAAGCAAGATGCTCGGAAAAGGAACATCGATGGCAGACGGATTCCAGGCCGCAAGCGGTGACATACTGATTTACCTTGATGCCGATCTTAAGAACATGAGTTCCCAAGTGATTGAATCGCTTGCCAAACCGATTCTTTCCGGGGAGGCTGATTTTGTCAAATCAAGCTTCGGCCGGAAAGCCGGCCGCATCACCGAGCTCGTTGCAAAGCCATTGCTTGAACTCTTTTTCCCGGAAGCAACTGGCTTCCAGCAGCCCCTGAGCGGCATGATCGCCGGAAAACGGGAATTCTTCTCCAAAGTTAAGTTTGAGCCGGATTACGGAGTGGATGTAGGCATCCTGCTGGACATGCTAAGCGCTGGGGCAAGTATCATGGAGGTTCACATCGGGCGCATAGAACATAAGATGAAAAGCTGGCGCAAACTGCGCGGCATGTCATTCCAGGTTTCAAAGGCGATAATAAAGCGCGCCCAGAAACTGAACAAAATCTCGCTTATTGACCTGACCGAAATCGAACAAATAGAGCAGGAGCTTTTCAATGCATTGGAAAACACGATGGCAGCGGCTAAAAAGCTGGCGATTTTTGATATGGACGGCACGCTTCTTGAGGGCAGAACCATTATGGCATTGGCTAACAAGTTCGGTTTTTTGGGGCAAGCAGAGGAAATCATGTCTAATGAACATGACCTGGGTGTAAGAATGATGAAGCTAGCATCAATGCTCAGGGGAAGGAGCAGCGCAGAATTTTTGGAGGTAATAGATGCAATCCCCCTCATGCGCGGAGCCAAATATCTCATCGCAGAGCTGAAAAGGCTTGGCTACACCATTGGGATAGTAAGCGGCAGCTACGATTTGGCTGCCGGGCGGCTGAAGGAGAAACTGGGTTTGGATTTCGCGATAGCGAATAACCTAGGGGTTATGAACGGCGTGCTGACCGGAGAGGTTACAATCCCGTCGATCTGGATAGAGTCTTTTTGCACCGAGCACAAAATCTGCAAACTGAATGTCATCCAGGCGCTCGCCAAGAAAGCCGGCATCACCCTTAATGACTGCCTGGCGGTTGGCGACAATGAGCCTGATTGCTGCATGCTGAAGCATGCCGGCATTGGCGTTGCATTTTCCCCAAAGGCGGAATGCGTGAGGCAGAGCGCAAACATACTAATCGAACAGTGCGACCTCCAGAAAATTATTGAATACATTTAATAAATTTGCCTGAATGTTAGATGCCATGGCAGTGCTTGAACTCCTGAGCCTCCTGGTTTCCATTGCTGTCCTGGCAAAGGCTGCCGACCTGGTGATCGAGAATGCGGTCAGGCTCTCCAACTTCTTTGGCATAAGCAAGCTGGCCATAGGCTTCCTGCTCATAGCTGTCCTCACTTCCCTGCCTGAGCTTTCGGTTTCAGTGATATCATCCGTGCACGGAGAGGGTGCTGTTGCCGCCGGCACGGTATTCGGCTCGAACATCGCCAATACCCTCCTGATACTCGGGCTTGGTATATTCCTTTATGGTATAAAGATAGAGCGGGATTACATGAAGGAGATTGCACTGGTCATTCTGCTCACCACAGTCATTTCCGCCTACATCATCTTCAACACCATCCTCGGCGCAAAGGCGCTCGGCTTCGTGGAGGGCATAATCCTTCTTGGAATTTTCCTATGGTATGCATTTTATTCCCTCAGGCGCAAGCCCAGGATTGGTAAGGCAAACTGCGATATCAACCGAAGCCAGGCGCTCCATGCATTCCTGATATTCACAGCAGCCATTATCCTGGTGCTCATCAGCTCGAGCTTTGTGGTTGACAATGCCATCAAGCTTGCCCGGATATTCAATATCGCGGAAAGCTTCATCGGCGCAACCATCATTGCCATCGGCACCTCATTACCTGAATTATCCATCGGCATGGCAGCCATCAGGAAGAAGCAGTACGGCCTTGCATTGGGCGATGCCGTGGGAAGCAATGCCATAAACCTGACCCTCGTGCTTGGCATGGCAGCCGTACTAAACCCGGTCACGGTTATCCTGCCCATATTCATTGCCGCCCTCCTGTTTGCAATAGTGGCGAACATGATTCTGTTTTATGTTACTGCAGTGATGCCGAAGCTGGACAGGCGCGGCGGCCTGGGTTTCCTTTTGATATACGTGCTATACATTGTTGTTATATTCTACCTGCAGTCCAGAGAATTGGGGGTCGGCCTGTGATGAAGGTGAAATTATTAACCTTTTCATGAAATAACTAACTATGCTCTCCTTGAACCACAATCCCTGGCAAATTATGTTTCTTTTGTTTACTGCGCTTCTGCTATTCGGTTGCACCTCAGAGCAGGTCAATTCCCTCTGGTGCACCAAGCAGGTCGTGAACCCCATCATAAACACCTATTTGCAGCAGGCAGGTTACGGAGACAATGTCAGTGCTGACCTGGAGGTAGTTGGCCAGACCGCAGGCACCAACAAGCCGCTCTGCTCCTTGAACGGCACCATAACCTATAATGGCACACTCTGGCGCGGCAAAGCCTACGTCGACCAATCCCTCACCAATGTATTACTGGTTTCCGAGGACGGCACTGAATCCTGCATCTCATCCACGGGCGCCTGCAGGAGCACAGACATCCTGAGCGTCAGCGCATTCTACCCAAGCTCCAAAAAAAGCTCCATTCCAACCCCCATCAGCCCAATCATAATACCCAGGGTTAATTTGACCATCATCACTCCAACCACTCCTGCCTGTGCCGAAACCCTTGACTATTATCCCTATATCCTGGAGGTTGACCTGCCAATAATTGCAAACGCCTGGGCACGCAACATTACCATAAACAAGTCCTATAACATCACAGCCCATTTCATGCATAAGGGGCCTGATGCCCGCGGCAAGCAATATTCCATCCGATTCTATATCAAAGCGCCGGGCGGAAGCTGGCAGCCCCTGGGTGAACGCCAGATGCATAGCTCCATGTCAGACAACCAGGTATACCAGCTCAGGAAGGAGTTCACCCCCACCACGCCAGGCAGGTACGAATTAAAGGTGGCTCTTGATGAGGAAAACGCCATCTGCGAAACCAATGAGAGCAACAACGTGCGCACTGCCTCGATCAGTGTAGTTAACCAGCCAAGGGTTGATTTTGCTGTCAGGAGCATACGCTTCCTGGATTCAGATGGCACTGCTGCGCCGTCCCCTGCAACCACTGGCCTGCGCTATTGGGTGAACGCCTCAGTTGTCAACAGCCAACCGGATTCTGCGCCCATCGAGCCCACCATCTATTGGAAAGGACCCAGAAGCCAATCCTGGGACGTGCTCACTGACAGGGCACTCTACGGCCGCTTCCCCTCTTCCGGCAATGGCCGCGCAGTTGATGTCGGCTGGACCTTCATGCCTGCAGAAGCTGGCAGATATGAGTTCAGAGTGGTGATTGATGAGCGCAACATATTCGCAGAAACAAACGAAAACAACAACGCGCTCGAAGCATCTCTGACCACCAGGCAATCCGGCCTTCCAGACCTGCATCCCATCGTGATATCCCTACTCAATTCCACCCGCGGCTCCTACAGGGAGCTGACCCTAAGGACAGGCAATCGCTATTACATAGACGTGGCGACCAACAATATCGGCACGCTTGAGGCAGGCAGGCACACGAACTGGATACTGTGGATGCAGCCAGGCGAGAGCCAATGGGCGCTCCTGAACACATCAAATGTAGTTATCACCCGCGCAGGCAACCAGGGTCATAATATAATTCCGTTCACGGCTTCACGCGCCGGGCTCTACAGGTTTGAGGCGTGGATTGATTTCTGGAACAACATAACCGAATCGAATGAAAATAACAATGTGGTGAGGCTGAATATAACAGCCAGTTGAATTGAGGTGTGATGGGAATGGATGGCTTGAAATTTGTTAGCTTATTTGCCATTTTATTTTTGCTGTTCGGATGTGCCGGCAACAGCCAGCCAGCAGCATCAATCAACACCTCAATCAAAAAAAACACTTCTACCGGAGTTGAGCCCATGAAAGATATTGCAATCCTTGAAACCTCAAAGGGAAACATTGAAATCGAACTGAACCGGGAGAAGGCGCCTGCCACCGTGGCAAATTTCATCAGCTATGTAAAATCCGGGCAGTATGACGGCACCGTATTCCACCGCGTCATCCCAGGCTTTATGATTCAGGGCGGCGGGTTCACTGCAGACGGCACCCAGAAGCCCACCAATGCGCCTATCAAGCTCGAATCCAGCAATGGCCTGAAAAATGAGATTGGCACGGTTGCCATGGCCCGCACCAATGACCCGAACAGCGCCACCTGCCAGTTTTTCATAAACGTGGCTGACAACACTTTCCTGAACTATGCGCCCAATAACCCCGGCTATGCGGTATTCGGCAAGGTAACCACTGGCATAGATGTGATGAATGTCATTGCCAAATCACAGACTGGGAACCGCGGGCCTAACAGCGACTGGCCAGTACAGGATATAACCATCAAAAAGGCATATATGAAATGAACTGGATGGTAACATGAAACTGAAACTTTTTTTTATATTTCTTTTAGCAATCTTTGCCAGTGCGGCATTTGCAGCTGCCAGCTATAATGTCACCCTCTACTATTTCTGGGGCGACGGCTGCCCCCATTGCGCTGCGGCCGAGCCGTTCATCTCTGGTCTCGGGCAAAAATATCCATTTCTCACCATTGAAAAGTTCGAAGTCTGGCATTTCCCTGAGAATGCCTTGCTTTTTGTGAATTTCTCCAATGCCCATGGGGTTGACAAAAAGGGCACGCCTGGCATGTTCCTGGGCGGCCAGACAATCATCGGCTGGGACTCAGATATGGCCGGCGCACGGCTTGAGACGCTCATCAACTTCTGCCATGAAAATTTCTGCCCAGACTCATGGGAAATAACCACAGGCACTGCCGCCAGCCATGGAAGCCTGGCAGTCCGTGCCGAGGAGCTCGTGCTCTCCCTGCCCCTCATCGGCGCAGCCAACCTGAACGGCTCGCCCCTTGCGCTGATTTCCCTATCAATAGGCTTCCTTGATGCGCTCAACCCCTGCACCACCTGGGTGGTTGTCTATATCCTTGCCCTATTTGTGCTCGTGCGCGAACAGAAGAGCCTCGCCCTGCTGGCAGCAGCCTTTCTCCTCACCTATGGACTCATTTATTATCTGGTGCTTGCAGGCTGGCTCAATCCCCTTTCTCTCATTGGCTATCTGCCAATCAGCAGATGGATTCTTGGGCTTGGCGCGCTCGGAGCTGGCATTTATGGCCTACTCTCACTAAGAAACGGCACTTCACCCACCGGTATAGCCAACCCCGTTGTAATCCAATCCCTCCTTTTACTCCTCATAGTTTTTGCATTCAGCGTAACCATCCTCGAATACATTTGCTCGTCAGGGCTGCCGGATTTGTTTGGGCGCGTGCTTGCCAGCCAAACCCGTTCCCCCCTAGAGGCTCAGCTCTATCGTTTTCTCTATCTGCTCGCAGCCATGAGCGGATACCTGCTCGTATTTGCCATCTCAATCTCAGGCGTTTCAGCGTTGAAACATACCGGCGAGAAAAACATCAGGCTCGCCCATCTGCTCTCAGGCGCGCTTCTCCTGTTTCTTGCACTGATGCTTCTGGTTTTTCCAAGCACGCTTCAGTTTGCGTGAGCCACGTGAGCCAAACAAAAACCAATGGAATATAAATCTTAGATTCATGATACCACACTCGATAATCCCACCACAATATTTATCGTGAATTGGCAGAATACCCCGCACTTCGTGCGGGGATGAATGCCAAGACGCCATCGAGCATCCATGGGATGCGAGAGCTATTCGCCAACAGGCGAATTCAAATTCACGAGAATTCGATGGCAGCAGCCGTCGAGATTTCTCCTCGCAAGGAGAATTGATTTTCGAATGAGCCAATACCGCCTGCTTCGCAGGCGGATGGCTCTTCGTAAAATCTGATATTTATCAACTGTTGGAGAGTATAACGAAGGGATATTCAATGGAAACCAATGACAAGAATCTGGTCATGAAACCGCGCCCAGCACAGGCGCAACAGGAACAGCAGCACTTCCTTATTGTCAATGGCAAGAAGATTGAAATCGAATCCATACGCTAATGGCTAGCGCCTACCTTAATCTCTTTAAACAGTCACGGTTACAATAATTTCATGCTCATTGGCATGCATATTTCCTCAGATTTTGAAAAGAACATCAAGCTAGCCGGGGAACTGTCGTTTGATTTCGTGGAGCTTGCACTGAATGATTGCAAATGTTCTGAGAGAGAATGCAAAAAGCTCAATGATTTGATTGATGCGTATAATTTGGGGTGCGTAGGATATGTTGGTGCCTCGCTGACTGCGAAACAGCTCAAATGCGCCTCAAAACTTGCTATTAGCACGATTATCACTGAAAAAGGCAAGCGTGATTATGCCCGCTTTCCCGCAGTTGATACGCTTAAACTGGCAAAAAAGCTCCCTGATTCCTTTAACGGTATGATAGCGCTCATCTCAGAGGATAAGGAAGAGCTGAAAGCGGCAAAGAAAGCGCTTGAGATTTACTGGTATGGAAAAAAAGTGTATGAAGACAATAAGAAATATCTGTATCCGAAAGGCGCTTAACAGCATCCCGCTCCCATGGCGCCATAGCCCGTTTGTGTAGTGGTGAGAATAAACCTATATATTTAAATAATCTTCGCCACTACAAGCTAGCATGGCATTCATCCGGCGAAGGGCAAGAGGCAACACCTACTACTATGAACTAGTTGAAAATAGGCGGGAAGATGGCAAGGTGAAGCAGAACGTCCTCGAATATTTCCCAAGTGCTGCCGAGGCTGAAGAATACGCAAAAAAAACTGGCATTGAATTTAACGCAGGCAATGGCACATGGATTGACGAACACCTGGCAAAAGCACTCGAAGGCAAGCTGGAGCGGCTAAACAAGCTGCGCCCGCTTTCCCCAGAGATGGTAAACCGCCTCCGTGAAAAATTCGAGGTCGATATGACTTACCACTCCAACGCAATAGAGGGAAACCGCCTCTCACTGCGAGAAACCTGGCTTGTTCTCCGCAAGGGCATGACGATACGCGGCAAGTCTGTGAATGAGCACCTGGAGGCGACCAACCACGCAGAGGCAATAGGCCTGCTTGAGAAAATGGCAGATGGGAAAAAGGGAATAACTGAGATGGATGTGCTTAATCTCCACGCAGTAATTCTTGACAAAATCAGCCCCAATAACGCAGGCTTTTACCGCCACGAGCAGGTTTTCATCCAAGGCTCGAAAGTAGTTCTTCCGAACTGGCGCAAGGTGCCGGAGCTGATGAAGGGAGTCTATTCCGAACTAAATGACAAACGCAGAGGCATAGAAGCGATTTATTCCTCGGTCAAAATACACCACGAATGCGTCAGAATCCACCCGTTCATTGACGGGAACGGCAGGCTGGCGCGCTTATTGATGAACTTGCGCCTTATGCGTGCAGGGTTTCCCCCAACAATTCTGAGAAGGGAAGAGCGCCGTGCATACTATTCTGCGCTTGAAAAGGCAGACAAAGGCGATTTCCGCCCGCTTTCCATGCTGGTTGCAAAGGATGCCGGGCAGGCGTTAGATATTTATCTGGATGCCGTTGGCTGAGTTCACCTGCGACCGGGCAACGGCTTTCATATTTCTAGGCCCAGCGCAATCGCATTCCGTAGGTTAGGATTGGCGTTATGAATCCAGGTAATGCCCTTGATAGTTACGCCTATCTTATTGCTTTCCTCAAGATACATGAGGATTGCCTTCAGGGTATTGTGGTTGACCTGCTTGGGAAGCATGCGCTTCAGCTGAGCGATAGTAATAACGCTATCTTTAGCTTTTTCAAGCGCATTTTCAACCATGATGACAGTATTTAACGTAGGGGAATGCGCGAATTCCATCATTTGAGTGCTTTGAGCCATAGTTATCGCCATTTGTTATTAATTGATATGAATTTATTATAGGATTATAAGTTTAAAAGCCTTATTATTGGAAAAGTCAGCAATAAACAAATACTTCAATTATATCTCCATTCTCTTTTCTTTTTCAGGTATCCACACATTTGAATGCATCCCCTTGAAATCCCCGGCATTCTGCGTATGGATGGGGATAAGCACCTTCGGATTGATTTTCTTCACCATATCCTCCAAGTCCTGCCTGCTCGCATGGCCTGAGCAGTGTGCTTTGTGAAAAGCCACCCCGAAATGCCGCATCCAGTTGTCAAGCACCCTCTTTTCCTCCTCATTCTCCTCGCCTTCCAGGAAATGCTCGGATGACGAATAGATATAGTCTGCATTCTTCGGCTGGATGTAAACCAGTTCCATCAGCTTGTTGAAGCTCATGTGCATCACGAACTCCTTCTGGCTTTTTGCAATTTCCTTGTGGGTTATCATTTTGGGCATGAATTTGCGCTCATAATTGTAGTAATCCGTTTCCTTGTAGGTGCCGCTCTTTGCCTGTCTGTAATAAACCAGGATATTCCAGTCAGCCATCACGTCCGGCAGCGCAGGGATTTTCTCCCTCAGCTTATCAATAATATATGCATGCCTGGTGTCAATCACCAGCTTCCGCCCGTTCTTCACGGTTGCGCGGTAGAATGACATGAACCTGTCCACATTGGACATGGCAAAATAGCCGAATACAAGCCCATTGGATGCCTTTATTTTCTGCTCAACTTCCTTTTCCACTTCCGCCTCGGTGAAGTTATGATGCTGCCCATAGCCCATCCTCGTGCCTTCTACGAGCATGGCATAGGGCTTGCAGGCCGCGGACTTTTCCACGAATTCCTTTGTCATTTCGCATTGCGGACCGTGCATGCGCAAATCTCCTGTATAGATTAGCGGCCCCTTGCTGGTATGGACTATGAACCCGTAGGCTCCCGGCACCGAATGCTCCACATGGATAGGCTCGATTACCAGGTGTTTGACTTGTATTATATCCCCTGACTTGAAGAGGTTGAGATTGGCGTGTTCGCCTATGTCGCTGAATTGTGGGTAAAGCGTGTGGTATGTCTCAAGCAATTTATGGGTGCCGTGGCCCATGTAAACAGGGATGGATTCGTCAATGAATGGCAGATGGTTCACGTGGTCAGAGTGCGAGTGCGAGATGAATACCGCGTCAATGTCGGGCTTTTCGTATTCCAAGTCAGTTTTTTCAAGCATGGCTTTGTTGTAAAGCCTTGGCACCTTGGGCAGCATGCCGAACTCGAAATACACTTCCAGGCCGTGTGCGCTCCTTGGCTGCAGCCAGTCGTAGAAATAATCCTCGCCGAAGCTGAAGCTCTGGCCGAAGTCAAGGTAGATTCTGGCGCCCTTGTCCTCAAGGAGGATTTTATTGCCGCCGATTTCGTTCGCGCCGCCGTAAAAGGTTAGAGAGACCATGGAAATTACCCTATTTAGCCATTATTCTGTCAAGTTCTGGCTTTAGGACTTCATAGAACTTAACCATAGTGTCTACTGCCCAATTCAAGTTATCATCTTCCTTTGCTTTTTCCAGCGTTTCCACCGGCCTTTTAGCGCAGACACGCATCCAGTTTCTTCCGTGAGGGATAAAATCGAGTTTCTCACCGATTTTTTCTTCGAATTGCCGTTCCATCTGCTTAAATTGTTCCAAGCGTTGCTGATTTATATTTTTGTCATCATTCTCAAAATCTAGGCATACCTGAATTTCCTTATTAGGTCTTCTTCCTTTCAGGTGCCATTCAAAATGAACATCATTATACCCTGCAGGCAACCCCATCCAATTACCATGCGTTCCTTCTCTGTTAGTAATTCCTGGTTTTTTATCCTTGAAAGCACGTATCAAGAGGCTGGTGTAATCAAAATTGAGTTTCTCAGCTTTTGTAAAGGACTCTGCCATTATCTGCGCAGTTTCATCTGAACCGATTACTTTGGGAACAAACAATTCATTCTCTCCACTGGCGAAATAATCGAATTCCACGCAATTAATCATTATGCCTTTTGTCCTAAGCCACTTAGCAACTCGTTTTATGTCATCTGGAATATCGTATGAAACCAGCATCAATCTAGGGCTATCCATTGATTTTTTGAATGTTTCCTCAAAATTTTCTTTGTTTTCATTGACATCAACGCCAAACTCCGTTATCACCTCTGATATATCCCTAAAACGCGTCTGCACCAGCAATTCTTCAATGCTCATCTTACTGATTTGCGATGCGTAATCCATAAGCTGGGCGATTGAGTCCCTGGGCGCCCTCCCCCTTTTCAGTTCTACAATTACCAGATCACCTGTGGCGTCACATAGTACCATGTCAGCTTCATCTCCAGATGAAAATGAAAATTTACTTTTTAGAAGAACAACTTTCGTATCAAAAATCTCCGACACAATGAGGAGCGGATTTTCTTCTAAAATTTTATGCAGGTAGTCCTCTTTATTATCTTTTTCAAACGATGCTTCTTCCAAAAAATCGATTTTGCTTGACCCTTTTTTCTTCATCCCAATTAATGCCATCTAATCCCCTCCAATCCTTTCCATTACATCCAGCAATTTCTCGAATTTCCCAATCCTGAAATCCGCCACATCCATCTCTTCGCTGTAATTTTATTGCCGCCGATTTCGTTCGCGCCGCCGTAAAAGGTTAGAGAGACCATGGAATCAACACGCCTTGTCAATAACCCAATCAACTAATCCGTACTTTACTACCATTTTCGTTAACTCATTTGTCAGCCATACATCTTCTAATTTGTGTTCTAGTTTCTTATCTTCCAACTCTTTTTTTGGCGAATGAACAACGAAAAAGAATCGATTGTAACCGGAATCATCAAATTTCTGTCTGTATTCGTCATAATCCCTATAATTCGCGCTGGATTTAACCTGTACAGAAAAAGTTTCGTTAGTAATTGGCGAAACTAGAAGAATGTCGATATTTTTTTGAGTCTTGCCGGTTTCACTTATCTTTTGAAGTCCTGCTCTACTGAAAATCAATTCAACCAGTATCTCAAAATCCTTTGGAGGGAAACTTTTAATCAGACATCCGATTTGGGTTTCCAAGTCGGCTTTATTCAGGTTTGCTTTTTCCGCGACTTCGTTTTTTTCACCGTTTATCTTCTTTATTAGCTGGTCATATGCATCATTGATGCGGCAGATAGTTTGTGGATATCCTTTTGTCCGCGTCAAGTTTCCACTTAGCTTATTCTCAAACAGATCGTTTCCAAATATATCTGTATGTGCCCATTTCCCAATAAGTCTACGGATTTTGTAATTGCCTGGCAATTTTTCTATCTTTTTTTCAGCAAAACACCAGTACAATTTTTCATTCATAAAAGTAATCCAAAGGGTATGTTCATCTGCTTCATAAAAAGTTCTGAGCTGTCTTACCTGGTTTTTAGCTCCACGTTTGACCTCAGGTGTCCGTAGTTCCCGTTGTTCTATAATCTCCATCCATTTTCCACTTAAACATAGTTCATGGTCATCCTGACAATAACCGAGTTTTAGATAATTATTCTTCAGACAATCCTTCTCAAATTCTCCACCTTTGCCTAGCTTGATGTAATATGCACTAGTCGAGTTTATCTTTTCCATCATTTCACCAATCCATTTCAATTCCGATTCCAAATCAAAGCTTTCAGGATTATACATTTTTTTATAATACAAATTTGTATATTTCAATTCTGCGCCGTTGCGATCACTCTTTATGGCGTGGTTCAGTATACCAGCTAAACATGTCCCTGCGCAGTTTTGCAAGCCTTCCGTCAGGATGTGTAAACACTATCCCTTCCGGCGGAACTATTTCCTGTGTCCGTCTTCTTATAAACAAACTAAACAAATCTTTCTCAAACCATGCACTAATTCCATCAAAAGTCTTGGGATATTTACCCCATGAAGTGTATGATAAATGATTTCGTGCATAGGTAGCAAATGGAATCCATAAATGCCCATCAATTTTATATGGATTGCCATTAACTTTTTTACCTATCAGCTCCCCGAAGAACTGGCCATCAGCAAGTTCAAAATAACCACGCTGGAAACTCTCTAAAATTCCACTTATGATATGCGCCTTGCCCTTGTTTATGAAAGGGATGCGCTCTGTTCTATTCCACACACTTTTAACTACACCATCTTCAATGATTATACTTACATTAGTCCCATCAAGCTTCTCGATAGCCAGCACATTTTTGTCATTAAATACCCACTCATATCCTTCAGCTATCTCAGAAGAAACTATGTAATCACCATCAACTTCATGACGTATAAATGGCGATTCAATCTTTAACATGTCCATAACCATTTCAATCACCAAATACTTTCATTTCTATTTCTTTTTCATCACGCTTTCCAAGCTGACAGACTTCTCCTTGCTATAGTTAACTGCTGTATTGTTCACAGGGATGAGCGGCGCCGCTTCACCATCTTTTGTCATGCGCGCCCAGAAAAATTTCTTCCCTTTCTTAACCTCCTGCCCGAAATGTTTCCTGCATAAATAGTTCCATCCGCTGTAGAATTTGCCATTTCGCACCGGATAAACTTCCCGATATGCCTTGTTTTTGCACTGGCCGTGATAATCGCAGTGCTCTTTATGTTTTTTCATAACGTGCCCCTTTCCGGTTTAGGCAGGATGCCATACAACTCTGTTGTATCATAAACCGTTACCTGCTTCTGATTTTTCAGCTTTTTATCATTGCTCCAAACTGCACAATTTTTTGCCAGGGCAAGCGCAAAGAACGGCCAATCGCCAGGGTCAGGTGATATTTTTTTCGCTTCTTGCTCAAACTGGGCATAATTATCCAACTGGGAAGTAGACACATTTCTAAGCACCAATTTAACGGCATCGTCATAAGAATCTGGGCTCAGCCCGGATTTTTCCATAAACTCTGGTTTGTATTTTTCCAGTTCATCCAAAAGATGCGCTGGAGAGTATGCCTGGATATCTGAACGGAAAAGCAGGCTTCTTGTCAGCCCATCACGTAAGATAGCGGCTGCGACAATGTTGGTATCTGCCACGAGTTCCATATCTATCTTCTCTCATGCCATTCAGCAATCCCTTTTTTCAGCAATTTTGCCAGCTCATCCACATCCTTGTCGCTGGCTTTGCTTCCGATAGTTAATTTATTCAAAAGCTCAAGCTGTTGCGCTTTCTCTTTCCAGGCCTGACGGGCAACCTCGGACCAGTTAATCTCAGGATGCCTGTCAATCATCTCCTTGATGTCCGTTGTTATTGAGATAGTTACGTTCACCATATAATCACCAGTGTATCTATGTGTATTCACCTATTTAAATGTGCATGTATGCGTTGGGTTATTGCTCACTGGCTTTCAATCTTTCAATAACCTCTTTCAGTTCCTCAAACTTCCCAATCCTGTAATCCGCCACATCCATCTCTTCGTGGTAATCCTGGCAGCCGTATTTCGCAAGGCAGGTTTTCATCCCAATCTTTTTCGCGCCGATAATGTCCCTTTCCGGATTGTCACCTACGAATAGCGCATCCACAGGTTTCACTTTCAAGATGGAAAGCGCCCTCCTGAACGGCGCAACCGCAGGCTTCTCCTCGCCCGTATCGTTGAAAGTCACAACAGGATAGAAAAACCCGTCCAGCCCTGAGAGAATGAGCCGCTGCCATGCCTTGTCCCTGGGCGCATCCGTGACAATGGCCAGCGTGTATTTCGCCCTGAGGGATGTTAGCAGCTGCATGGCCTTTGGCCGTGGCTTCAGGCACTCATATTTCTTCTTGGTATAGGCAATAATTGCCGCCTGCCGTGCACGCTCGCGCGTATGTGGGTCCAAATCCAATCCGTAGAGCACATCCCCAAACGTGCGCTGGTACTCAATCCCCTTCTCATTATAGACTTCGTAAATGCGCCCGTAAAGCGAATGCCCGGAAAGATGCACGCCTGCCTTTCTCATGGCACTGGCTGCAGCAAGCGCGCTCTCCCGCTTGAAGCCTGAGAAGTCAATCAGGGTATTGTCCAAATCGAATAGGATTGCCTTAATCATTTTCTCAACCTCTGATATTTTCTGTATCTTTCGTACAATGCTAATCACCTGCCATTTTCTTCAAGGCATTGAGAATCGGCACGCCCAAATCGTAAACTGACCTGAATTCCTCAAGGCGCCGGACGACCAGCGCGATAAGGTTCCTGGACAGCTCTTGCGAAGAAAGTTCTTCTTTTATAACTCCCCAGTCAAGGTTCGGGTAAATAACCCGCATGTCCCCGAGGTCCCGTTTCCTTGCCTCGCTTGCCAAGCTCTTGAAAAGGAAGACGTCCTCCTTAGCCAAAAGGTAAACGCCTAAATTCCCGTATTTTTTGTAAAGCTCCGCCCTTTTTACCATCCGCTCGGAAAGCACCATCTTTCCGCAAACCCGCTTTACGAATAAATCCAGATGGAATTTGTCCTTGTTTTCGTATATCTTGATAGTTTCCAGGCCCTTATGCTCACTTGTTATGACGATTGGCTCAAAGTATTGTGCGCCAAACAGCGCATCGCAGAAGGCCTCGCAGTCGCCCTTATCCCTGAACACTATGTCTATGTCCTTGGTAACCTCCTTCAGCCCCCTGAAGGCCATGGCGCAGCCGCCTATCAGGTAAATGCTGACTGGTTTTTTGACCCTGGAGCCTATGAACTGAAGTTCATTGCCAATATAGCCAGCGTCAAAGCTTTCCATTAAACATCTCCTCTGCTTCTTTCAGGGATCCAAGGCCGCCGAATGGCTTTTCACCCCTGGTTTCTATAAATTCAACGAAATTGGTTAGATACTTCCTGCCCAGCCCAAATGTATGCCTCTTTTTGAGCAGGAGGCGCGGGTTGTACTTATTTTTGAGAACCAGGAATGCGGCATAGTTGATGCCCCTGGCATCCTTTGAAATGGATAGTGTGTGGATTATCACGTCTCCTAAATCCGGCTTGGCGTTTGCGTAATAGTGCCTTCCCGCCTGGATTAGCCCCAGGCCATATTGGTGCGCTATGGTGTACGCAGTAGGCCAATAATTCTTTGGGCGAAACTCTCTCAGAGTTGCGAAAACAGCCCCAAGCTCTTTTGCACTGTCAAATGAATATACACCGTATTCAAGTTGCCCGAGCTCATCGGAAGCTTCGGCAAAATATGCCTGCACAAGCATATTCCTGCAAAAATCCCCGACTATCCCGGCTTCGCCCCTAAGCCGATACATGCCTTTTCGGGGCATTGACACCAGCCCAAGGTTCCTGAGCTTCCCAAGCAGCCGTTTGGCAGTTATTGCAGGGATATCAAGCTCGCTTATTCTCAAAAGCTGCTTATCTTTCATGAAACTAAGCAGAAATGGGGCTTTCCCAGCTAGAATATCGCTCAGCTTGAGCGTAGGAAAACCCGGCTTCAGCGCAGCAAAACCGGCCAGATTCCCGTTGCCCAATGCCAGTTCCTTGTTTCGCCCGCTTTTGGTTAAAACAACAAGCTGGTATCTGTTGAGTTTTTTCACATAAATTGTCAGATTTGATTTTTTCATCCCCAGCGCTTGCGCCAGGTGCGTCAGGTTGGCCCTTTTTCCTGCCGCGAAATCAAGGACTTCCATCTCCCGCTTGTTGAATTTCATAACGCCCATCTCTTGTTTGTTAAAATCTAATCGTATCATATTATATAACTATAATATTATAAAGTTATACTTTTTGATGCGATTGATATTATTGGCGGAAAGGCGAGGGGATACAAGCGCTGAGCCACAAGCAACAAGCGCATAAGCGTTTATCATAATCCAAATCCCGGCCCATTTGTATCCGACGAGGGATGGGCGGCGTTTCCGCCGCCCCTCCCCTGCCTTTCCGCCCCCGCGCACATAGCGCACGAGCGTCAGTCTTTAAGCTCCACCTTCCAGTTCCAGCTTGAAAGGAAGGAGTCCATCCTCACTTTCTGTTTCTCAAGCTCCCTAATCTGCGCCAGCAATTCCTTTTGCCCTGCCTGGAATTTCTTCGGCTTCTGCTCGTGCCAGGAATCCCGCTCCTCGCGGAACTTATCTCGCAGCTTTTCCAGCGAGGCAAGCTCTGAGCGCATGTCCCCAATGCTGATTATTGCCTCGGCAATCGCCATCTTCCCTTCAGGTGTATCAATGAAGGAAGAATGGTTGGTGCGCTCCACCCTCATCTTCAGCTTCCTTATCTCCTGCACCAGGATGGCAATCTGCCCTGAAAGCCCGGTTGTTTTCTCAACCGGCGGCTCCTCCGAATAGGCAAACGTGGTTTCCCTCGCCTCCATGAGCCGCACGAGCTCAGACTTCATGCCCTTAAGTTCCAGCAATGCTTCACCCAAATTCATTTTCCCACCTTCTTGTTTTTCTCAGACATGCAATGATGCCGGCGCACATTTCCTTTGTTTTCAAACACCCAGCAGTCCCAGCCAATGACCTTGCCTTTTCCAGTTCCATCGGTATATCTGTGGAGATGAAGAATCTGCCCTGAGCCATCCTCAGCCGTGAGATTCACTTCAACGTACCCGTCATCCGCAAGCTCCACCGTCCCTTTCACGTCATAGCACCTGTTGTTGTTTCCCTCTGCCAGCCTTGTAAACGGGTCAGATTCCTTATTCATTTCCCATCACCTGTCTTTGCGCTTCCCGCAGTTTTCACAAACAAGCAAGTTTCTTCCCTTCGATGGCTCACGATTTGCCTGTAAAGCGCCTCATCACAGTAGGCAAACATCACGTATATTCTTTTGCCCTTGTCAGAACCATAAAAATTCCCAATGCATCTGCCCCTTCCCGCGCACAAGCCGACTGATGATAAAACATGGTTGATAAAATTGCTTATGGCGCCCTTTTCCCTATGTGATTTAACAACTTCCTCCCGTGAAAGCGGCAGGAACAGGTAGGTGCCAACATACTGCTTATCCTTTATTTCTTCCCGCAGCTTCCGTGCCCTCTCAAGGAGCTCTGATTTGCACTTCTCATCGCCTATCTGTCCCTTTTCGATTTGAACCACCTTTAGCACAAATCTCGGGTCAACTTCGCTGGCAATCCGGTTTGCCGTCTCCTCATCAAAGCCAA
This sequence comes from Candidatus Micrarchaeota archaeon CG1_02_49_24, assembly GCA_001871535.1. Lineage (GTDB taxonomy): Archaea > Micrarchaeota > Micrarchaeia > Anstonellales > UBA8471 > UBA8471. The sequence continues at coordinate 18,905 of MNVF01000048.1, read as the reverse complement.
CACCCGCCTTATACTTCGCGCACAATTTCTCAAACACCTCTGCAATTTCGCCTATCGGCTCGCACATGCAACCACCATAACACCTACATCCTTAACAGTATAGTTTATTCCTTAACTATCAAATAACTATCTTGACACAACACATTTATATGTTGCCAGAACAAGGGATAAGCGTGGGAGACGAAAAATGGGAGAACCTCTTTTGGCACCAACGTCAAAAAGAGGACGGAGAATTGAAGAACGTAGAGAATAACGTCACGAAAGACCTTCTTTTTTTTATTCGCTCACCTGAGTGTCTAAGAACTAGGGATGCGTTTACAAAATTCATCTCAACTAAGATTAAAATAAGTAAGAAAGATTTAAGTGAAATAATACGAGTATCCTCCCAAATCAGCGACAAAGAACTAAAAACACTTCCAAAAAAGGACGCATACTTGCTGTTTCTATCAAAGAGTACTACGCCAAATGAAAAAAAACCTGGACGCGGAGGAGACAAGATAATTATAGATGCTATGATAGAATATAACGACGTAATACTATTCTTGGAAGCAAAGACAGATAGCAAAAAAGACCCAGTTCAGCTAAAAAAATATGCTAAGAAGATAGAGGAGGGCGGTTTCAGGCTGATGAAACGCAAGCGTGAGATATGGCACACAATAGACTGGGATGAACTCTATGGCGTGCTTTCTGATGCTGAAAAAAAATCTCAAGTAAAAATCGAAAAATTTCTGATAGAACAATACCTAGATTGTCTGAGGGTGATGAGATTGACAGATGACTTCTATGGATTTTATGGCAATGACCAATCTAGCTTTAATCACGACGTTCGATGTCTGATAAACTTTGCAGCTATAAAAAGTCAAAAAGGCGAAAAACTGGAGATGCAGACGTCAGGTGAAAAAGGAAAAGAAAGAGAGAAGAAAAATGATTCGTGGGTAAAATCTTACTTTGGTAAACTGGGTAAAGAGAAGAGTAAGAACCTTCATTTTACTACAAATGTAAATTTAGATGAATTCAAAGTTGTTTTAACTTTGCATGACCCGAATAAAAAATTAAGATCGAAAGAAATTTGGCCAAGAATAACTAAGATTGCATCATGGAACAAAAAAACTACGGGGCAGAAGAACTATGGGCGAACCGTCTACATGGCGATACAGGATTACAAGTCCCTAAAAGGTGGGCAGTTAGGTCCATTTGCAACCCGTTGTAATCTGGAATTTCGTCTAGATCGTCATAAAACTCCAGAAGATAACTGGAAACCTGCCCTTCAATTTAAAAAAAGCGATAAAAAAATTAAATTAGAGTTTAAGACGATACAGGATTTTATTGATACCGCAAAACAATATGGGGCGGAAGTAAATCAAATACAGATCGGATTTGAATGGAACAAGAGATACACAAATAAGAAAATTGATTGGAAAAATCCTGAATTTTGTAAAAAACAGTTAGTTAATACAGTTAAACAGCTGGAAGAACTTTATTATCATTTACGTGATGATTAGATGGCCGACACTACACTGATAGCCACTTTCTATTCTTTCGAGCCGTTCGTGGCAGCGGCGCATGCGTTTTCGCCGGGCAAGATAGTGCTGGTGATAGCAAACAGCTCCACTGGTGAAAAGAAGGTGCAGGAGGGGCTGGTGAAGGTGAAGGAGCTTTACGGCACGGTGGCTGACATCAGGGAGATTGTGGTTGACTGCGCGGACATCTTTGCGGTTGCCAAGAAGACTGTTGAGCTCCTGGAGAAAAACAACCGGGCGATTGTGAACGTTTCAGGCGGGTGGAAGCTCATGGCCCAGGGAGTTTTGTATGGGTGCTATGCGCGGCCCGAGCTTGTTGAAAAAATTGTGTGCAATGAATTGCCGGACCTGAACAAATTGGTGGAGCTGCCGAAACTGACTTTCGGGCTTTCCGAGCCGAAACGCGAGCTCCTGCTTGAGATTGAGAAGAGAAATGGGAAACCGATTGCGGAGATTGCGGACAAATTGGGCAAAACTCCGGGCATGCTCTATCAGCATTTGAAGGAATTGAAGGATGCCGGATATGTGGATGAGAAGTTTGAGATTACGCTGACCGGGAAGATGGCGGTGCTGTGATGATGCAACTCAAAGAATCAGAGTCACTTGAACTCAAGAAATCAACCTCCGAACTCAAGGAGGCCATTATTTCTATCTGCGCCATGCTCAACAAGCACGGACAGGGCGAAGTCATCTTCGGCATAGAGGACGACGGAAAGGCGGCCGGGCAGGATATCGGAAAGATGACAGTGCCAGACATCTCCAAATCCATCCAAGACCATATCGAGCCGGAGATATTCCCTAACATCCAGGAAGAGCGAATCGATGGGAAGCCCTGCATCCGCGTCAAAGTCAGCGGGAACCAGATGCCTTATTTTGCCTATGGGCGCGCCTACACCCGCGTGGGCGACAAGAATCCCGTCTTGAGCGGCAAGGAACTGCGAGAGCTAATTATACGGGAGAGCAAGGACGCCTTGCACTGGGACGACAAACCCTGCCCAGGCGCCATGTCCAATGACATTGACTCCGGAAAATTAGGCGTTTTCCTAGAAAAGGCCAATCTTGAACTCGAATCAAGAGATCTCGCATTGCACAACATGGGCCTTATACTATCACCGAGCGGGGCGCTCACGAACGCCGCCATACTCTTGTTCGGGCGCTCGCCGCAGAAATTCTTCCACAACGCCAAGCTTCGCTGCGCCGTATTCACCGGCTCGGCCACAATCCTTGACAAGAAGGACTTCGAGGGCGACCTGTTCACCCTTATCGAAGATGCCCAAGCGTATGTCCTCAAGAACATCCACGTGGGCGAGCGGTTGGAAGGACTGGCACGGGTTGATGTTCCTGAAATCGACCGTTCGGCGCTGCGTGAGGCAATCATCAATGCCTTCTGCCACCGGGATTATCATAATCCAGATTCGGTGCACGTGGCCATCTTCAACGACCGGGTGGAAATCAGCAGCCCCGGCTTGCTTTATGGTGGGCTGACGATTGAGCGCATTATAAAGGAAGGCGTCTCTGAGAGGCGAAATGAACTTATCGTCAGCATGTTGCAGCGCATCCATTACGCCGAAGCCTGGGGCCGCGGCATCCGCCTGATATTGCAGAAAGAGCCAACGGCTTCGTTCAAGGAAGTCGGGCGCCATTTCATCACCGTGTTCAAGAGAAAGAGCCCAGTGCCTGAAAATATCGTCGAAAAAGGTTCGGAGAATGCCTGCAAAGTGCCTGAAAAGTACCAGAAACTCATCGAAATTATCCTCTCCGACCCGACCATCTCAAAGAAGGCGATTGCGCAGAAACTCCGCAAGCCCATCAGCACCATCCGCTCCCGGTTGCGCAAGCTCACCAAAGACGGCGTGCTGAAGCGCGTGGGCCCTGACAAGGGCGGGCATTGGGAGATAAAAAAGAGCTGTGGGAAATGGAACCCTAGCAAAAAGGGTGATTCAAATGGATGATGAAACTGATGAGAAAACCGTGAGCGGGGAGAAAACGGTGAGTGTTGGCATCAGCCGGTTTGCTTCCGGCATGTCCTACAGGATTACTGTCCAGAATGCGAAAACTCCAGATGACGCCGTAGGCATGATTTCCGAGACGAGGAAGAAGCTAATGGACATGCTGCAGAAGGAAGGGGAGAAGATTATCGAGCCTTCCAAATGGGAGAGAAAATATTAATGGAAACAACTCCAAAAGGCTGTGGGAAGATTTCCATGAGGAATGGCAAGCCGATTGCCGGGAAGATGGCGGTGCTGTAGAGGGTGGATTGATGGTTAAAGAAAAAAATAACGGCGCAAACCTTGGATTCGAGCAGAAGCTCTGGCAGGCAGCAGACAAAATGCGAAGTAATATGGACGCTGCTGAATACAAACATGTTGCGCTTGGCCTGATTTTTCTCAAACACATATCGGATTCATTCAAAGAACGCTATGATGAACTGAAAAAAGATACCGACAGCCTCGGGCCTGAAGAAAGGGACGAATACAAAAGGAAGAACGTTTTCTGGGTGCCTAAGGAAGCACGGTGGGACCATTTGCAGAGCAATGCAAAACGGCCTGAAATTGGGAAGATTATAGATGATGCAATGGATGCAATAGAAAATGAAAATCCTAAACTTAAAGGTGTTCTTCCAAAAAATTACGCACGCCCTGCACTTGATAAGCAACGATTAGGTGAATTAATCGATTTGATAGGGACTATTGGATTGGGTGATTCAGAAAGCAAAGGCAAGGATATCCTGGGACGCGTTTATGAATACTTTTTAGGGCAGTTTGCAGATGCTGAAGGCAAGAAAGGGGGGCAATTCTATACTCCCCGCTGCATAGTTCGCGTCCTTGTTGAAATGATAGAGCCCTACAAAGGACGTATATACGACCCGTGCTGCGGCTCAGGGGGAATGTTTGTCCAGAGCGAGAAATTTGTTAAGGAGCGCCAGGGGAAACTAGGGGACATTTCAGTTTATGGGCAGGAATCAAACGCTACCACCTGGAGATTATGTACCATGAACCTTGCAATACGGGGGATTGACGCTAATATACAATTGGGCGACAGTTTCCATAACGACCTCCATAAAGACCTGAAAGCTGAGTTCATACTTGCCAACCCGCCATTCAACATGAGCGACTGGGGAGGGGAACAACTCAAAGACGACGTGCGCTGGAAATATGGCATTCCGCCTGCGGGAAACGCAAACTTTGCCTGGGTGCAGCACTTTATCCATCATCTCTCGCCTGCGGGAATTGCGGGTTTTGTCCTAGCGAATGGTTCCATGTCGTCCAATACGTCCGGTGAGGGAGAAATTCGCAGGAAAATAGTTGAGGCGGACATAGTTGATTGTATGATTGCCCTGCCGTCCCAGCTTTTCTACAACACAATGATTCCAGCCTGCCTGTGGTTCGTTGCGCGCGATAAGAAGAATCACAAATTCCGCGACAGGCGCGGCGAAGTCTTGTTTATTGATGCGCGCAAGATGGGCGCAATGATTGACAGGAGACACAGGGAGCTGACGGATGAAGAAATCAAGAGAATATCTGACACTTACCATGCCTGGAGAGGCGAAGGCGGAAAATATGAGGATATGCCGGGTTTCTGCAAATCGGTAAAGCTTGATGAGATTAGGAAGCACGAGCATATACTTACTCCTGGCAGGTATGTTGGAACTGAAGAGGTAGAAGAGGATGACGAAAAATTCCAAGATAAAATGAAGAGACTTACATCCGAACTCTCAGAACAATTCAAAAAATCAAAAGAGTTGGAAGAAGAGATAAAGAAGAACTTCAAGGGGCTAGGGTATGATGTTTAAGGAATCAGAAACGCTTGAGTTGAAAAAACAACATCCGAACTGAAGGATGCGTTAATCTCCATTGTGGCAATTCTTAACAAGCACGGAAAGGGCGAACTGTATTTCGGGATAGGGAATGATGGCATAATCCTGGGCCAGCAAGTTGCTGACACTACTATTAGAACAATCAGTCAGGCAATTTCCTCGCATATAGAGCCGCGTGTATATCCGGTTATAGAAGTGGTTGAGTTTGATGGCAGGCAGTGTATCTGCATTAAGTTTTCCGGCCAAAATGCACCATATAGAGCATATGGAAGGGCATACATGCGAGTTGGTGATGAGGACCAGCAGGTAAGCGGCGGCGAGCTTGAGCGCATAATCCTTGCAAAAAACAAGGATGCCCTGCGCTGGGACAAGCAAAACTGCCAAAGCGCAAAATTAACTGACATAAGCTCTAATAAGCTAAGAAAATTCTTGAAGCTTGCCGGTCTTGGATACGTATCTGTTAAAAACTCGCTAAGTAAACTGAGCCTGCTAGCCAATGGGCGCATCCTTAATGCCGCAGTGCTCCTGTTCGCCCGCAAGCCGCAAAAATTCTTTCCCAACGCAAAATTGCGGTGTGCAGTGTTTGCCGGCACTGATTCGGCAGTCATCATTGACAGGAAGGAATACGAAGGCGACCTGTTTTATCTCATTGGGCAAGCAGAAGGATATATAGCGCGGAATACATACCTTGGAATGCGCCTTGAAGGGCTTTACAGGGTTGACGTGCCGGAAATACCCAAAGAGGCTACACGCGAAGCAATCATAAACGCTTTCTGCCATCGCGATTACCATCTCTATGATTCTGTGAGCATAGCCGTATTCACTGACAGGGTGGAACTCCGCAGCCCTGGTTTGCTTTACGGCGGGCTGACGATTGCGCGGATACGTCGCGGGGGTGTGTCAGAACGGCGCAATGAACTCATAGCTGAGATGCTCCACCGGGTACATTTCATAGAGAAATGGGGCCGCGGGATACGACTGATATTGTCAAAAGCACCGGATACCCTGTTTGAGGAAGTCGGAAGGCAGTTTGTAACTGTGTTCAAGCGGGTTGGGAAGGATGCTAAAACAGTGGAGAGAACTACCCCCCCAGTTAACATTACCGAACTAGAGCTGAAAATACTGAATATATTGGCAGGCAATCCCAAACTATCCAGAACGGCATTAGCTGCCAATTTAGGGATTAGACTTGATACTATAAAAGAGTACATAAAGAAATTGAAGGATAAAAAACTGCTAAAAAGAAAAGGCACGACCAGTGCTGGGCACTGGCAGGTTATCAAGAGGAAATGGAAATGAAAAAACTAACTGCTGAGCTTTCTGAACAGTTTAAGGAATCGGATAGGTTGGAAGAGGAGACTAAGAAGAATTTGATGAGGATTGGTTGACTATGGGTAAATCCAGAAAGATGAAAGAAAGATATTATTTTTTTCTGAATCCCTATCCTGATTGTGCTTTTTCCAAATGCCCCAAATGCGATCATGCAACGAAGATAAAAAAACTTCCTCTAACGATTGCAATAAAAAAAAGAAAAATGATTCTTAATTTGAACAAAACCTGCCGATTTTGCCAAAGCTGCGAACTTTTAATTGCCAGGAAAAAAGAGATAGAACAGATACTGTCTGCAGATTTTGATAAAAAAATTTCTGAAAAAGATTATTTTATCATGGGAACGACTGAAAAATTAGCATATATTGAAGGTGCAATACTAATAGGAGATGATACTTTTTTTGATAACGTTTATTTATTCAAAAATGTCTGGAACTTTGCACCAAACAGACCTAGATGGATGTGGAATGGCAAATGACAAAATTCAAAGAAACCGAAATCGGAAAAATCCCTGAAGACTGGGCAGTAAGAGAACTAGGAGAGATAGCTGGCTTTCAGTACGGGTTAGGGGAACGAGCAAAAGAAACAGGCGAGTATGTATACCTCAGAATTACAGACATAACTTCAGACGGTTTTCTTAACAAAACCGGTTTGACATTTATTGGAAAAGATCGAGTCAAAAAAGAGTGGATTCTAAAGAAAAACGATGTTCTAGTTGCAAGAACTGGCGCATCCTTTGGGAAAACCTATCTATTTGATAAAGAATTCAAGGCAACATATGGAGGCTTTCTAATCAGGCTATTATTTAAGGAGAATATTATCGGCAGTAATTTCTTCTTTCAATTCTCACGAAGTAGTCTATATTGGAATCAAGCAAATAATCTAGTAAACGGCGGAGCACAGCCTCAATTCAACGCCAATACAATTTCAAAGCTATTAGTACCTTGTCCGCCCCTTCATGAACAACACGCTATCTCCAAAATCCTTTCTAACTTAGACGCCAAAATCGAGCTCAACCGCGAGATGAACGCAACGCTTGAATCGATGGCGGAAGCGTTGTTCAAGCACTGGTTCGTTGACTTCGAGTTTCCCGACGAGAACGGGAAGCCGTACAAGTCAAGCGGCGGGAGGATGATTGAGTCGGAATTGGGAGAGATACCGGAGGGGTGGGCGATAAAGCGTATTGACGACGTAGCTGAAGTCATGATTGGACGGACGCCGCCCCGAAAGGAGGCAGAATGGTTCACAACAGAAGCTATTGACGTCTGTTGGGTGTCAATTAAAGATATGGGAAAGTCGGGAATGTTCATATTCGACACCTCAGAATATCTAAAACAAGGAGCAATCCAAAAGTTTCGGATACCCATAATTCCCGAAGGAACAGTTATGTTGAGCTTTAAATTAACAGTTGGAAGAATAGGGATCGCTTCAAAGGCAATGGCGTCCAACGAAGCAATAGCTCAATTCCAGCTTAAGGATTCACTCATAAGTTCAAAATATCTTTATTTCTATCTGAAAAATTTTAATTTCGAATCCCTAGGTAGTACATCCTCAATAGCGACCGCTACAAATTCGGACGCCATTAGAGATATGCATATTCTTGTTCCAAACAAAAAATTGGTTATGGTTTTTGAAAGAAAGGTCAATGAGGTTATAGAAAGAATCAGGGGAAACTTGTTAGAATGTAGAACATTATCAGATATTCGCGATTCATTGCTCCCTAGGCTTATGTCTGGTAAAATCAGAGTTCCTCTGAATGTAGTTGATAAAACATGAACAAAAATGATTTGAAAGACATCCTTAAAGAAACAGGGTTCCCATTAGAGATTAAAGTTAGAAAACAGTTACATGACTTTGGCTTAACAGTATATCAATCTAAATACAACACGGATAGAACGGGGAACGACATTTCCAAAGACTTGGATATTGAAGCCCATTTTGGAGTTAATGTTTTACACTCTAGGGATATAGACATGAACGTCCTTCTTACGGTTAGAGTTATAGGTGAAGTGAAAAAATGGGCAACAAAAAACATATGCATTTTTGAAAAAGAGAACTTTAACAATGAAAATTTTATATTAAGGTTACCAAACTTTCTTAATGATGGATTTACATTTCAGCATTATTTGGGTGGAGTTATATCAGCAAAACGTTTTTTTGAGTTAGCAGGAAAAATAAGTGTCAGCGAGAATATAGCTATTGTCGACGAGAATTCAAATAAGGATACAAAAAAGGGAAATATGAAAAAAGTAATGGACGAGGGTAATAACATCGTTTATGATGAGTCAGTAGATATAGCTTTTGCCTGCGAATACGTGCATAGAAGAGAACTAAATAATTATAAAGGAATTGACAATATGTTTCCAATTCATGCGTGCTTCCCACTTTTGGTCACTGACGCGAAGATAATGAAAGTTAGTATGGACGAAGGATTTGAAATTAAAGATCTCGATGACGTTGACAATTTTATTTACCTTTCACCACAACCATATGCCAATAAGCTAAGTTTAACAACAAAACGTAACCCAATTCTTCCGATAGTTGTGACTACTTTTAATGGTTTAAGCAAATCAATTGATTTAATAAAAAAAATGAAAGAACTAATTGATGATGATGTCACGTTTATTTCTAATAATCCAACATCAATAACACGGGAACATACGAACTATAAAACCCTAACAAAAGGTGAAAATAAATGGCATCCATAATAACCGAATCCGGAATTGAAGAAAACGTTCTGCAAAAGCTGCGCCAGAACGGCTACAGTATATTGTTCGGCCCGGACATCGCGCCTGATGGAAAAACTCCAGAACGAAAGAGCTATTCTGAGGTAGTGCTGATTGAGCGGCTGAACGATGCAATTGACAGGTCCAACCCTGCGATTCCGGGCGATGCAAAAGAGGAAGCAGTTAAAAAAGTCCTGCGCGCTGAGAGCCAGAAGCTAATCCACAACAACCATCTGTTCCATAAAATGCTTGTTGACGGCGTGGATGTTCAATATCGGAGAACGGATGGCTCTATCAAAGATGACACAGTTAAGCTTGTTGATTTCTCCAATCTCAAAAATAACGAATTCCTGGCAGTGAACCAGTTCACTGTGAAGGAAAACGGCATAAACAAGCGGACTGACATCGTGCTATTCGTAAACGGCCTGCCATTAGTCGTTATTGAGCTCAAAAATCCTGCAGAAGAAAAGGCAGACAAGGCAACAGCTTATGCTCAGATGCAACGATACCTTAGGGAGATATCCACGCTCTTTCATTACAATGAGATAATAATCATAAGCGACGGCGTTAAGGCCTGGGCCGGCACTATCAGCTCGGATATAGAGCGGTTTATGGAATGGAAAGCCATTGACGGCAAGGTTTTGGAGGAGTTGGACCAATTTTCCAGGGATACTCTTATTCTGGATATGCTCAGGAAGGAGGTAATTATTGATTTGGTCAGGCATTTTATAACATTTGAAAAAGAAAAATCCAAAAGCTCTGAAAAGATAATAAAAAAACTTGCAGCCTATCACCAATATTATGCCGTATTAGCTGCGCTAAAATCCACCATTGAAGCTGCCAGTCCTTCTGGGGATAAACGGGCTGGCATAATCTGGCATACGCAAGGCTCCGGGAAAAGCCTGACAATGGCATTCTACACCGGGAAGATAGTAGACGCAATGGGAAACCCGACGATAGTTGTAATCACAGACAGGAACGACCTTGACGACCAACTGTTTGAAACCTTTTGCAAATGCAGCGAGTTATTGCGGAATATGCCAAAACAGGCAGCAACAAAACAAGCGCTAAAAGAGTTCCTGAAGGTTGCGTCTGGCGGAATCGTCTTTACAACCGCCCAGAAATTTTTAGCTGAGGCAGGAGAAAAATTCCCGCTCCTTTCAGGCAGAAGGGATATTGTAGTAATCGCAGATGAAGCGCACAGGAGCCAATACGATTTCATAGACGGGTTTGCCAGGCACATGCGGGACGCCCTGCCAAACGCATCGTTCATAGGGTTCACGGCTACGCCCATTGAAACGAATGACCGGAGCACCACCGCAGTTTTCGGAGGATGCAAGGATATTTATGACATGAAACAATCCGTAAACGACGGCATGACCGTCCAGATTTATTACGAGAACAGGCTTGCGAAAATAGGGCTGAAAACTGAAAGAATGCCGAAAATTGAGTCTGACTTTAAAGAGATAACTGAAGCTGAGGAAACCGAAACAAAAGAGAAATTGAAAACAAAATGGGCACGAATGGAAAAAGTCGTAGGGGCAAAAAAAAGAATCCGGCACATAGCCGAGGATATTGTCAGCCATTTTGAACAACGGCAAGCCGCATTAGACGGAAAAGGTTTGATAGTATGCATGAGCAGGAGGATTTGCATAGATTTGCATGATGCGATAGTCAAACTACGGCCAGAATGGTATAGCAAAGAGCACGACAAGGGCGCTATCAAAGTAGTCATAACCGGCGCTGCAAGAGAGCATATGAGAACCAAACTACAACGGAAAATGATAGAAAACAGGATAAAAGACCCAGGTGATGAACTTAAACTCGTTATCGTCAGGGATATGTGGCTTACCGGGTTTGATGTGCCGTGCCTTCACACAATATACATTGACAAACCTATGAAAGAGCATGGGTTGATGCAGGCGATCGCAAGGGTGAACCGGGTTTTCAAGGGTAAACCAGGCGGGCTGGTCGTTGATTATATAGGAATAATCCAACCACTTAAGGAAGCAACCCTTACATATACTAAAAGCGGTGGGGGAGGTACTCCAGTATTCCAACAGGAGGATGCCATCAAAATCATGCGCGAAAAATATGAGATAGTATCCAGCATGTTTCATGGGTTTGATTATAACGATTTTGCCACAGCAGCGCTTTCAAAAAAAGAGACGATTCTAAGAGATGCAATGAATCATATTCTCAGGCAAGAAAATGGGCAAAAAAGATTTTTCAAAAATGTTGCTGCGTTGAAGCGCGCCTTTGCCTTATCCGTGCCCCATGAGGAAGCAATGAAAATTGCTGATGAACTGGGATTTTTCCAGACGTTGAAAGCATATTTGGGCAAACTTACGGGAAGCGAACCAGGGTATTCTGAAGAGGATTATGATATACCGCTTAGGCAACTGGTCTCGAAGGCCATTGCCTCTGACAAGGTAATAGACATATTCGAAATTGCAGGGTTGAAAAAACCTGGCATCTCCATATTGTCAGATGAGTTTCTTGCTGAAGTGCAGGGGATGGAGCAGAAGAACCTCGCACTAGAGATGCTGAAAAAGCTGATTAATGACCAAATCAAAGTATGTGAACAGAAGAATAAGGTTGCAGCTAAATCTTTTACAGAGTTGCTGGAAAAAACGATCAGTCAATATCAGAACAGGAATATACAGACTGTTGAAGTAATTGAACGGCTTATAGAGCTGGCAAAAGAGATGAAAAAGCACGATAAAAGAGGGGAATTACTGAATTTGAGGGAAGATGAAATGGCGTTTTACGATGCCCTGGAAACAAACGATAGTGCAGTCAAAGTTCTTGGTGATGAAACATTAAGGAAAATTGCACGTGAGTTAACTGAAACCTTGAAAAGGAATGTAAAAATTGACTGGTCAGTCAGGGAAAGCGTTAAGGCAGAGATAAGGATAGCCGTCAGAAAAATATTGAGAAAATACGGATATCCGCCTGACAAACAGGAAAAAGCTACCCAAACCGTGCTAGAACAGGCGGAATTAGTTGCCAAAGAGTGGAGTCAATAAGCATGCGCCCACCACTGGTCATAGACCAGTGGCTTGCTCGCTTCGCTCGGGGCGCATGCTTGTTGACGCTATGGATTTCACCTGTCTCTGACTGGTGGTTGCATCGGCTCGACAGGTGGAATCCATTCAATTGAATGAAAAGAACATCAAAATCTAAACCCACAGAAAAAGAGATGAAGGAAGAGTTCAAAGCCTGGAATGACGCAAGCGACCTGGACTGGTTAAAATACGAAAGAGAACACTCCAAAACCGAACCCCAATAATAACTTTCCCTTTTTATGGAACAGGAGGACATAGCAAGCATGGCAGCTATTTTGAGAGATATGCTGAAGCTGTGACAAATCTAATCAACCATCCAACCCCCTCCCATTATATTCTCCTTATTTATAAAAATTCTTTTGGGTGTTTCTATGAAATTCGGCTGGCTTCCCGGCATTCATACGAATAGCAGCAGTATCGGCAATGGTATCGCAACATGCTGGCCCTTTGCCTCAAACGTTTTTTTGGTTGCTATTATGCCGTGCTTGAATTTCCTGATTGCATTGTAATCGCTGTTGCTTATCTGATTCTGGTATTTCACTTCCACTGGAACGAGCTCTTCGCCCAGCCGGGCGAGTTTCCTCGCAGTTCATCCCGCAACTCGATGCGAAAGTAAAGGAAATCCTTGAAGCTGCAATCAAAAGGGCGGAAAAGAACGGAAGGAGCACGGTGATGCCGCAGGATTTGTAAGGGGTCGGGCGAGTATGTTTACTTTTAGTAAACATATATAAAGGAAGGTAAACATCCTCTCGCGCAGAAGTTATGTATACATAAAGTAAACATATATAAATATAGGTAAACATAGTATTTGCATGGCGGCAACAGTGAACATCTTCCGGGGCAAGGCAGAGGATATTCTCCGGGCCCTGCTTGTGAAATATCCGAAAACCTGGACTCTCCGCGAGATTTGCAAGGAAGCCGGGGTTTCGCTGCGCTGGGCATCCGCGGTCAGCAGGGCGCTCATAAATGAACGGGCGGCACTGCGCGACACTGACAGGGGCGGGCTTAAGATTATGGCCCCTGAAGACCTGCTGCGCCGCTGGGCGAACTACCGCAACTTTGCCGCAAACACGCGCTTCCTTGAGTATTATATGGAGGAAAATGATGTCTCCCTCCTGTTCGCGCGTTTCAAGGGAAAACAGGGCCCGGAATATGCGTTCACCTGCCAGGCAGGCGCGCTCCTTTCCGCGCCGTTCGTAAGGCCGATGGGTGCGCACATATACGTGAGAAATGAAAAAGACGCGGAATACTGGGCAGGCATGGCCGGGCTAAGGCCGATTGAGAGCGGGGGGAACGTGAAGTTCGCGATTGCCGGCAATAGCGGTGTTTTTTACGGTTCAAACCCGATAGATGGCGTGAGGGTTGTTTCAGACGTGCAGCTCTATGCGGATTTGCTGAATTATCCCGGGAGGGGCGAAGAGGCGGCCGGGGAGATACTGAAAAATATCCAAAAACGATGGAAAGAGGGGAAATGAGCCCATGTATGGAACTCAGGAAACCAGCGCGTCAAAATCAGCCCTGCTTGAGCTTGGCCTGGAATTGAAGCGATACCACAATGATATCGTGCTTACCGGAGGCCGGGCGCCTTATTTCATAACAAGGGGGCATTTCGACCATTGCGGGAGCATAGACATAGATTTGGCGCTCCGCACAAAAGTGATGCAGAAATACGACACGATAAAGAAGAGCGTCCTCGGGCTTGGCTATGAACAGGAGAACGAATTCAGGTTTTCAAGGGATGTGAAATCGCCGGTTGACGGCAAGGACTATGGCATCCACCTTGACTTTCTCTGCGACAAGGAAGGCGCAAAGTACATTGGCCTGAAGGACGTGCAGGCTGACCTGCAGGCTTTCACGTTTGAAGGCCTGAATCTCGCTTTTGAGTTCAACTTCGGGCAGGAGGTGGAAACGGTTCTGCCTGGCAACGGGGCTGTGAAAACCAGCATAAAGGTGGCTGACCTAGTCGGCTCGCTCGCGCTCAAGGGGCAGGCACTGGACGGAAGGGCAAAGCCGAAGGACTCCTATGATGTTTTTGCGCTCACGCACTATGGCGGAAGCCCGGAGATGGCTGCGGAATATTTCAATAAGGCCGTTTCCGGCAGGAAGCTTGCACCGGGAATGGAAAAGCTGCTTGCGCATTCCCTTTCGGTTGTCAGGGAGAAGTTCATGAACGCGAACCAGATGGGCCCGTTCCAGGTTGAAATTTTTACTGAAAACAGATACGGAAGAAATATCGTTGCGGACCAGGTCAACCGGTTTTTGGAGAATGTGCAAGCCTGAACGCCCCCATGGCACGGGAAATGGCGCAAGGCCCTCCACTGCATGATGTCGTGGCAGGTATATAAGTAAAATGACACGAGAATTTCTGACTCTTTTATGGATAGCGATGCGCTTTCCCCCGAAAGGCACTTCATCCAAAAACAGCGTGGGAATATACCTGCGCGGCAGGGGGGTGAGGGTTTCCTCGCAGTTCATCGCAACGGCGCAGGACCGTATGCAGCAAATGCTGCATGCGGCACTATTGAGCCTAATTGGCTCAATCCGGGTTTCGAATGATACGCAGTATCTTCGTAAAATCCAATCCTGACACAAGGGTCAAGTCAGAGACTGGTGGAATCCATTCAATTAAATTGGATTAAATCTAGTTTTGTTTAATGATTTTATCCTTTTCGAGCAAGTATCAGTTTCCAACCCTTCATTTTATCTAATCATTTGTATATACTTTATCGCGGTGGTTTCTATGAAATTCGGCTGGATTCCAGACATTCCTGATACAAGGGATTACACAAAAGACACAACCGAAATAAGCTCGCTTCTGAAGCAAACAGCGCCCTCTGAAAGGGTTGACCTGCGCAAATACTGCACACCAATCTTTAATCAGGGCAACATCGGCTCCTGCACTGCCAACGCCGCGGCGGGCATCTGCGAATTCTCAAGGAAGAAGGCGCTGGGAGTAAGCGAAACCGTCTCAAGATTGTTCATCTACAAGGCAACCAGGAATTTGATGCAGCAGACAGGCGATACCGGCGCTTATATCCGCACAACCATGGGCGCGCTCGTACTCTTCGGCGCCCCGCCTGAGAAGTATTGGGAATATTCTGAGAAAGAAATTGACAGCGAGCCCCCGGCCTTTTGCTACTCATTTGCCCAGAATTACCAGGCGCTCAAATACTTCCGATTGGACGAGCAGGCAAAATCTGAGGAAAAAATCCTACAAAACATACGGGAAACGCTGGCAGGGGAAATCCCGGTAATGTTCGGGTTTACTGTCTATAACTCAATCAGGGAAGCAAAGGAAGGCAAAATCCCGTTCCCTGAAAAGGGCGAATCAGTGCTTGGGGGCCATGCGGTTCTGGCAGTTGGATATGATGACGGCATGAGAATAGGGAAATCCACCGGCGCGTTCATAATAAGGAATTCCTGGGGCGATGAGTGGGGGGACAAGGGCTATGGCTACCTGCCATATGAATACGTCCTCCAGGGGCTTGCGCTTGACTGGTGGGCATTAATCAGCGCTGAGTGGGTGAATGTGAAGGAGTTTGGGATATGAAATAGGGAAGAACCCCTTAGAACCCCCTCATTAGGCAGGGGCTCTTCGTAAAATCCTCTTGCTCATTCTGCTCCATCAGTCTTGCCTGGTGCCTGTCCATGTTTGTCCGGCTATTGTGCAATTTATGGTATTCCACCCATTTGCTGTACATATCATTCCTATCCTGGCTTGGCCTTGAAGTCACAAAACCATACAATCCTTTCAAGTAGTCCAGGTCCTGCCTGAACCGCGCCGTTTCTTCAAGCCCAATGCGCATTATTATCCTCTCATCGCTTGCGCCACAGTCTCTCATGTCCCGCGCTATGCGGATTATTTCGTTCTGGGTGAATTTCGACTTTTTGTAGAGGTCAACAATTCCGACGATTACGCAGCCCTGCCCTGCGTGCTTTATCAGGTTGCACATCTGGCATACCACTTGAAGGTTGTTCTCCGCATTGTTTTCAGGGTTCCCATCAATGTGGTCAACTATCTGGAATTTCTCTGAACGATAACCGCAATAGTTGCAGGTGCAGTCATCCCTATCCAAAATTTTCCGCCGCAATTGCCGCCAGGCTGGGTTTTCAAGCAACTTCCCCTGCAGCGCACTTCTCCACCTTGCAGGCGGGGCGAATGACGGATAAAGCATTTTCATCTACAACCCCTCTAGCTCCTTTTTCGTGAAGCCTTTTTTTCCTAGTTCGGCAAGCGCATCTTCCCGTTTCATGCCGCGCGAAAGCATTTCGGCGTATGCATCCTCAAGTATGGTTTTCTTGTCAAGTTCCAATAGTTCGCCCATTATCTGGGCAGATATTCCGTGCTTCTCCTCAATCTCCGCAAGCTTGTTGTAAACCAACCCATACCATTTGTGCTCCATGCTTTGCTCCTTGCATTCGTTCAAAATCGCATCCCAGTTTATCCTGGCAGCACGCACAACCGCGGCTATGTCGTCTGCATCCCTTGCGCGCTGCGTTATCGCCTTGAAAAGAATAACGTCTTCGTTTGAAACCAGCAGTACTTCCAGCCTGCCAAACTTGCCAAAAGGTTCGGCCCTTTTTTCCATCCGTTGGCTCAGGCTGAGTGCGCCGCAAACCGTTTTGCAGAAAACGTCAAGCCGGAAGCCGTCCGCATTTTCAAGTATGTCGTAGGCACCCATCATTTGATATTCGTTCCCAATGCTTGGCGGCCTTGCAAATCCGATTCTTCGTGCACATTTGGTAAAGTTGCCCGCTGAGTGCGTTTTCAAAAATACCAAGTCGAGGTCCTTGGTGGCATCTTTCTGGTTGCGAAAGCACATTGCACCGCCTCCGAGCACAAACACTGTGGCATCCCTGCCAAGCGCAGCGCCTATTTTCCCCAACGCCTTCAACAGCTCTTCTCTTCCAAACATTTTTGCCATATCAACCGACCTTTTCCGCATAATCCAGCGCCTGGCGCATGGCATCAAGCTCGCCTGCCACATTGTATCTTTTCGCAAGTTCCCGCAGTTTTCCAATGTTCAATCTTTTCCGGTTCTTTTTAAGGAAAATGGCAAGCACCACATTGTCCTGGTGCAGCAGCAGCGTCGTCAGGAGAAGCGCATCTATGAAAGCCTCCTCCACTCCAACCGCCCTTTTTTTCATATCCAGGCTAAAGGAGTAATCATCATAGGAAGTCTTTATTGCATCCATGCCACGCGCGATTAGCACATTCATGCCGGTTTGCGAAAAGAGGGGCGGAACATCCTTCGCATCCGTCCTGACAACGACGTTTTTTATTACCCTGGTTGAAATGTTGTGCCCATTTGCCTTTGAAACGAGAAGCTGGCAGATGCCGTCAGCATAGGTTTGCGCAAACTCGCACACAAATGAGTCGCATATCCATATAGTGTTTCCACGCTTGCCTGCCACGCCTGCCGAATAAAGCGCCTTGAGCACCCCAAACACTGTTGGCTTCGAGCATGCAACTTCCTGTGCAAGTGTTTTTATGTCAGTGCCACTCGCAAAACCAGCAAGGACTATCATTACGTCCATGGCGCTTCCGCAAAGCCAGTCCTCAATCCTGGCATTTGGCCTTGAGTCGTAAAGCCTCTTGAAGCTCTGTGCGTGTGCTGCCTGGGAAAGCAAGATTTCATGACCGTTTTTTGTTATCATTCCTTTTTGCAGCAGTTTCCCTATGACCCTGGAAATGAAGCTATTCTTTTTGCCAAGTGCCCCTGCCAATTTCCCGGGGCCTGCGCTGCCCTCAGATAGTCTTTCAAGAACCAATATTTCGATTTTACTAAAATTTAACCACATAGTTAAGATACAGATAAATAACTATATAAATTTAACTATTTTTAATAATCGGTATTAATCAGCGTGGAATGGGTGAATGTGAAGGAATTTGGGGTTTAATCCCAAAATCGCAATCAGATTTAAAAAAATTAATGCTTCACCAAAATCAGGGTAATCTTTAGGGTGAGGTGGAAATATGAGAGAAATTACATTTATTCTTGCAGCAGTCCTGCTGATGCTGGTTTTGAGCGGATGCGCTCAGCAAACAGCACCACTAAACCCAGGCGGTCAGGGAAATACTACCGCGCCAAACACAAACCCAGCGCTAGCAAACAATACCCAAACACAAACCCCAACCACGCCACCTGTCACTACTCCACCTGTGAGCACTGCCTATTCTGTGGATGGCTGCAGCCTGCAAATGATATCCAATCTGTTGTTGGCATCCCCATCAAGGACGCGGTATTTTATCGTGAAGTTGGCAGAATACCCCGCCCTTCGGGCGGGGATGAATGCCAAGCGCCAACTTCACGAGAATTCAAGGACAACAGTCCTTGAGATTTTCGCTATCAAGCGAAAACTGGATTTCCGAATGAGCCTTCATACCCTGCACATTGTGCAGGGTCTCTCGCATCAGCGAGAGAGGCTCTTCGGAAAATCTGAT
>MNVF01000094.1 GCA_001871535.1 Candidatus Micrarchaeota archaeon CG1_02_49_24 | reverse complement strand
AGTTTTCGCTTGATAGCGAAAATCTCGCAAGCAAAGCTTGCAAATTCTCGCGGAGTGAATTGGCATTCACCCTTGAAATTTTGGAGCGACCAGGGTAGTAAACTGCCCTGGCATGGCATTGAGCAAACAAGAGTTTGCGAGAGCTATGCGCCCGCAGGCGCATTCAATCGCCTATCAAAGTGAGATAATATATGCGATGCTCGCTCCGAAGTTTCACCGCGAAGCAGGCGGTACTCTGCCACTCCGCGATAGGCTGGATGAGCCGAGCAGATATCGCCTGTATGCCTTTGCAAATGCATTTTTTTGAATTGCCAGCCCAGCGGCGCTCACCAACCCAAGTTCGCGCGCCTTTTTTGCAACATGCACCAACCTCTGCAGTAAATGATGTGGATTAATGCTCATAGAGTGCATAGATGTGATAATATATAGAAAAATATTTTTATATGAATTGGTTTTGTTGTCTCATCCCTGCTCCATTTCAACGAACCCGAGCTTGGAAACATTTGCCTGGGAGTAATTGAGCACGGCATTGTAGCTGGCGCTCATCTGCTGGCTGCTGCTGTAGGAAAACCGGTATTCTGAAGTGTAATTGCAGTTGGTGTCGGTAATGGCATCTATTACCACTTGGTTAGCAGACTGGCCCTCGTAGGTGGCTGATGAAAACTCAATTTCAACTTTCTGCGAGCCGCCAAACTTAACCTGGTATTTGGTTACGCCGCTGTCTTTTATGCCGAAAGTGTCGGTTTGGGAATCTGATTCGTCTTTGTAATTGACCGTAACCAGGGTGCCTGGCTCGTTTGGAGGGTTTATCTGAGAGGCAGTGCCTGCACATGTGAGGTTTATTGTGATGCTCACCCTCACCAAGTCTGAGGTTGAATAAAATGTGATGTAATCATGGGTGCCTGATTTTTCGTGTATGTAGCACATGTCTGCCGTGCCATTGGTAAGGATGTACATGCAGTCGCTGCCTAGCTGTGGCAAATCAAGCGAGAGGTTCGCCTGCTTTTTCAGTGCATAGGTGCCGTTGATGAATGCTGAATAGGGGTTGCAGTAATATGCAGTCCGGTCACTCAACTCGAATGGGGTGCTGTCATCGAATACCACTACCAAGGTATCGCCCTCTTGCCAGACATTCATCTTCTGGCCCATTACGCTCTGGAGGTCGCCTGCGATGTCATCCTCTGTGTTGCTGAGCCGGTCGAGCGTGTCTGCCTGGAGATAAACTGCATTGATTTTATTGCTGGTTGACACGTAGTAAGCAACCATCGAGGAGATGGTTATGACAAAGAGCAGCAGGCTCAGAGAATAGATGTATCCTTTTCTCCATGATGTCTGTCGTGAATCTGAGTTCATAGGTTCACCGCTTGTTCATCCTCATCCGCTCCACACTTTCCCCTCCAAAAGATACGGCACCAGACTGGTGCCAGTGTCATTAACAATCGACCTGTAAGCCACATCTACATCTGCCTGGCTGGACGAGCAGCCCTGCTTGGGATAGGCATAGATGAGGCTGAGCGAGGAATTGTAAAGCGCCACGCTCGCGCAGAGCGGCATGCTTTCCACCACGGTGCGGACACCAGTCGTGTTGGCAAGCACAGTGGCACCGTATTGCTTGTCAATGACCGTGAGCATGTCCGAGGCGAGGTGCTTTGTGCCGGAAGCCATTCTGATTGACTGGTAGTCCAGGCTGTAAACCAGCAGGAAAATGCCCAGCAGCAGCAGCATGCTGACGATTGCGTCAAGCGTCAGGAAATAGCCGCGCCTGGTTTTCAGAAATTTAAATGCCATATGCATCAATCCCAGATAAATATGTCCACACGGACCGGCTGGTTGCCCAGCACGCCGTAGCGCCTGATGACGTCCACATACCTTAGGGAGGTGTTCGACATGTTCAGCAGGTCGCCTGCTGAATATAGGATATGGTTGGAGGAGTTCCTTACTTCGAATTTCATGGAATAGGCGCCGGCACCAAGCAGGTATTTCATCCTGGTGGGATTCTGGAGCGTGTAATTGGTGAAGACGCCCACCTTTAACGTATCGAGCATGCCATAGCTCTTGAGGATGCCGATATCACCGATATCGTTGATTGATTTGTTGGTCCAGCTTACTTCGCCCGCGGTAAACAGCTTGTCGGCGGCATAGGCTGCAGTTGCGTGCTGGAGATCGTTGCGGTAATTGGAGTAGAAGCCATTGATGAAGCTAAGTGAAAGGCTGTAGGCCAGAAGGAACACGGTAAAATAGAGCATGGTTGACACCATGAAATCAAAGGAGACCAGCTGGCCCTTTTTTAGTTTCGGTGACATGTTGGAGCGAGCGCTCCGAGATTGCACACCTGACAGGAGCGCCGACGCCCGGGCCACAGGACAATTCCATGAAGGCTCGGGTCGCTCCAACATGTCAGGGTTTCGAGTCTCGGGTTTCGAGTCTAGATCTTTCAGTTTTCGAGTTTTCGAGTTTCGATTAGTTTGAGTTGACATAATATCCCTAATATCACATTATAATTGCATCAGGCATTTCTTACTGTAACCGTCCTGTTTTTTGTTATGTTCACATAGCTGTTCAGCGTCAGGTTCACAGGAGTCGCATTGAAACCAAGATACCTGAAATAGGTCTGGTCTCCTGCATAGACGACAACCGTATCATTCACCACGGATATGTTCATCCAGTTCGGGTTGCCGGAGAGATAGGTCGCAATCCTGCTCCCTTCAGTAAGGCCGTTCATTTTCTGCATCAGGGTTGAGAGCTGAACCAGGGCCAGCTCGGCGTCCACATTGTCCCTGGTCAGGGTGTAGAGATGGTCAATGCTGTTGAAGACAGCCACTGATGCGATGAGGACGATTAGCAGTATGGAGAACAGGATTATCTGCTCAACGCTTGCGTTGCCCCGCATTGCGCCCCTGGCACCTGTATTGTTTTTGTTTTCCATCACTACCATTTAGCCTACCTCTATTGTCACTGGCACGCTCATATTTATCCCGCTTGATGATTCTTTTATTGTTATGTTGCCGAAATAGATGCCGACACTGTCTTCTTCATCGCCTGCTTCTGCAAGGATGGTAAGATTGATAGACTGTTGGGCATCAAGGGAAAATGAGCTTGGCGTCACATCCAATTCATTATCTTCTCCGCTTATCGTTTCCGTGATTGAATATGTTGTCGCCACATTCACGAGGCTAGTTACCTTCAGGATGGAGCTCTTGGATTGCACAGGGCTTAGGATAAATGAAACCGAGGGGCTGTCCACATCATAGGAAAGGTTGCCTATATAGGCACCTCCGGGGATTGCAGTGACCCATACCCTGTGAGCACCCATTGACATTGGCAGCAGTCCGTCCACATTGCAGCCCGTGCTCGCATAGGCATGGGTGAGCGATATGCCGTCAAGGTAGTTGACATAAATGGTTTTAATCATGGCGCCGGTGGACGGGTTGCGGCCAACCGAGGAATAATTAAGGCCGGCCGGCAGCTGGAATTCCACAAGCTTCCTTGCGCCGATGCCCTGGGAATGGACTTCGCCTGCGGCTTGGGCAAGCTCATCCAGGCTCTGCCGCAGAATTGAGGATTTCATGATGGTGCCAACGCTGTTTATCTGGCTGAATGCAACAATATAAACTGCAAGCAGGGTTGCAAGGGAGACGGCAGCAAGCATGAGGAATTCGGTGCCTGACTGGGCACGAAGGTGGGCCGAGTATCTGATTTTTGGTTCAGTCATCATCTTCGCCGCCTGTTACTTCCACTGTCACCGGTATTGTCCAGTTGATGTTGCCGCCGGTCTGGTTGATGGATATAGTACCTGAATAAATCCCGGTTCCAGCACTTGAAGTAACCACATTCAGAGTCACATAGCCAGAGCTGTCTGCAGTTAGGGCAAACGATTCGGGGGTTAGTGTGAACGTTATCCCTGGCTTGCTGAAATTTTTGCCTGCAAGAAAGTTCCGCGAAACCGTATCCTGGTTTTTCACAAGGATGGCTGAGGAGGAACTGGCTGAGGGTGACAGAAGAAAATAAACGGACTCACGGTCCACATCTGATGAGCGGTTGCCTATGTAAATGCCCTGCTGGCCGCAGGTGACCCACAGGTCATACCTGCCTGCAATTTGGGGCAATGTGCCATTGAGCCAGGTGTTTGCAGTGGCATAGAGGTAGGTGTTGTTGTATCGGACGAGGATTGTCTTTGTGCGCGCGCCTGTGAATGGATTGTAGCCAACTGCCACCAGGTCAAGGTTGACCGGAAGGGTGAGGGTAACCATTTTTCTTGCGCCCACGCCCTGCGAATAGGCATCGTTGCTGGCAATCACAATTGAGTCCAGGGCGCTCTGCACTGCATTGATATTGCTGACGCGGTTTAGGCTTGTGAGCTGGCCGAACGCAACAGTGTAGATTGAGATTAGAAGGATGAGGGAAACTGCCACCACGAAGATGAATTCAACGCTGACCTGACCATTCATGGCAATAAATACACTTGACAGATTTTTAAATTAAGTTGGCAGTTATTTTTAAATTAGGATGCATCGTTAATCATGCATGACAATGTTGCTTTTCAGGGAGGTTGCCGAAGCTTTCGAGAAGATAGAGGCCACTTCCGGCAGGCTTGACATGACCGGCCTGCTTGCCGGGATATTCGCAAAATGCACGCCCGCTGAAGTGGAACAGCTCATCCTCCTGGCACAGGGGGTTGTCGCGCCGCCGTTTGCGGGGATTGAAATTGGCATGGGCGAAAGATTCGTCATACGGGCAATTGCCTCATCCACAGGCTATGATGAGAAGAACGTGAACGCTGCTTACAAGGAAAAGGGAGATTTGGGCCTGGTGGCCCAGGAGCTCCTTGGAAAAAAGAAGCAGTCATCGCTTGTGAAAACTGAGCTTACCCTGAAAAAAGTATTCGGGGCATTTTCACGCATTGCAGGCACATCCGGCACCGGCAGCCAGGAGCTGAAAATCAAGCTATTGGCGGAACTGCTTAATTCGGCAACCGAATCCGAGGGGAAATACCTGGTGCGCATGCCCATAGGAAAGCTGCGGCTCGGGGTTGGGGAGCCGACCATCATCGATGCGCTTTCAGTCTGCAGGAGCGGCACAAAGGAATTGCGGGAGCCGCTGGAAAGGGCATTCAGCCTGTGCAGCGATTTGGGGTATATTGGGAGGTTATTTTTCGAATCCCCCGAGAAAATCGACAAATTCAAAATTACTTTGTTCAAGCCGGTGAGGCCTGCGCTTGCAGAGCGGCTGGGCTCGGCTGCCGAAATAATTGAGAAAATCGGGCCCTGCGGGGCAGATGCCAAATATGACGGCCTCAGGCTGCAGGTCCACAAGAAGGGAAAGAAGGTTGAGATATTCAGCAGGAAGCTGGAGAGAATCGCAAACATGTTCCCGGAGATTGTGGGGGCAACCCAGGCGCTGAAGCAGGGCGAGCTGATATTCGAGGGCGAGGCGCTCGCCCATGATATACATAATGACAGATACCTGTCATTTCAGCAGACAATGCAGCGAAAACGGAAGCATGGCGTGGCCGAGATGGCTGGCAGCCGTCCGCTCAGGCTGTTTGTGTTTGACCTGCTTTATGCAGACGGGAAGGACATTGGCGCACTGCCTTTTGCTGAGAGAAGGGAATTTGTGGAAAAAATATTTGGGAAGCCGGGCGGGCAGTGCGTTGGCAAAAAAGAAGTCAGCACCCTGACCGCAACACTCTTCAAAAAATTTGATACCGCCCGCGAGCTTGAGGGTTTTTTCAACAAATGCATTGCTTCCGGGCTGGAGGGGATAATTGCAAAGGAGTTGGGCGCGGCCTACCAGCCGGGAAAGAGGAAGTTTGCCTGGATAAAGCTGAAGAGGTCATATGGTGAGATGGCGGATTCCATTGATGCTGTTGTAGTTGGCTATTATCTGGGTAAGGGCAGCAGGGCAGAGTTCGAGTTTGGAGGGCTGCTATGCGCAGTATATAATGAGCAAACTGACACGCTTCAGACCATTGCCAGGGTGGGCAGCGGCTTCAGCGAGGATGAGATGGGCAGCCTGCGGGAAATGCTCGATGCCATCAGTATACAGGAAAAGCCAAAGGGGCTGGAATGCAAGCTGGATGCGGACGTTTGGGTGGCACCAAAGCTGGTGGTGACACTGGTGGCTGATGAAATCACCATCTCGCCCATGCACACCTGCTGCAAAGAAGGGGGCAGGGGGTTTGCCCTCAGGTTCCCGAGGATGGCAGCCATCCGCGAGGACAAGGGCATAAAGGAGATTACGACTTCGCAGGAAATCGAATCCATGTTCAACCTGCAAAAGAGGACAAAAATTTAACGGTGTTTGCTATGATTGAAATTGAACGATATGAGGAATTGGTTCCCATACCCGAGGAGAGGGTGGGCTACCTGAAAAAGAACCTGAAACCCATAAGCAGGAGGCTGAAACTTGCGCTGGAAATCGACAGCGACTGCGTGCTCCACGCACAGGGAGAAAGCATTGACATCTATTTCGGGAAGAAAGTGCTTGTGGCACTGGCGTTTGGGTTCGGCATGAGGGAGGCATTCGGCCTCCTTTCAGACAACAAGCAGCTAATCGTGGCTGACATAGGCGAGCTGGTCCCAAGGCAGAGCATTGAGCGCGTGCTCGGAAGGATAATTGGCGAAGAGGGCAAGACAAAAGCCCTGATTCAGAAAATTACCCATTGCAAGCTGGACGTGGTTGGCCAAAAAGTCGGCATTATCTGCACCTATGAGATGAGGGAGCCGCTTGCCAAGGCAATCAGCATGCTGGTGAACGGCGCGAAACAGGGGCATGTATATACATATCTTGAGAGGTGCAGCAGGGAACAGAAGATAGACCAGATGCTCCATCCCTATATCAAATAACCAGATAAACCATTTGCTGCAAAATCAATCTTATGAACTTTGATTTGCCCAGATTCCTAAAGGAGAACCCATATTTCATTGTTGTGATGGGGCTCTGCCTGGTAGTGGCGCTGTTGAACTATGATTTCCTCTCCCAGCTCAAGCAGCTGCCGAGCCCAATCTTTGGCGGGGACTATTACAATCACCTGGGCTATCTCTACCACCTCCAATACGGCGGTTCGCTCCTTGACAATGGCCAGATGAACGGCGAGATACCCTGGGTGCCCTGGCTTTATCATGCATATGTATTCGTTTTCAGCAAAATCGCCGGCCTGGATGTGATGCAGGGGAATATTTTTTCATCAATCCCGCTGATTTTCCTGACAGGAATCATAATGTATTTCACCATGAAGCGCGTGACCAGCAACCCCATCCTGATAATTACCGGTGCGCTCCTGGTGCTCAAATACTATCCGGTCTATAAATACACTGATTTCACCTATGCAATGATGGGACCGCTGGTTCTGCTGGCGTGGATGTTCTACCTCGAGAAGGAGGATGTGAAACGCCTGCTGCTCCTGGGTGTGGTGCTGGCTCTTGCGAACCTGACAAATACCCAGCTCGTGTTTTCGAGCATGATACTCCTTGGGGTTGTTGCCCTGGACAGGCTTTACAGCGCATACTTGAAAAACAGGGAAGCAGTTGAGCGGAAAAAATTCGATGAAATCTGGAACCTCGCATTTCCGGTGGCAAAGCCGTTCATCGCAATATTCCTGGTCACCTGGCTGCTGTCAATGGCCTATTGGTACGGGCCGTTCTTTGTGGAGAGGCTGAAAATGCCTAATGACCAGCAGATTTACGGCTGGGCGGATTTCTCACAAATAAGCGTGCAGATAGCCTATCCTATTTCCAGGCTTGTGGAGTTTTATTTTCCGGCATACGGCGCAACGCTGGCTTCCCCCTTTGATTTACTGCCACAGTTGTTTAGCCTGCTGCTGCTTGGCGGAACATACCTCGTGTGGACACTGAGAAATGAAGGGGTGCTGAACAGATTCTTCTTCCTGATATTGGTGGCTGCGATGATAGCATTGTTCCATCACCTGATAACATTCAACCTTTTCCACATCCAGCTGGCACCGGAGCGCATGTTCAACATGCTGATACTGCCGCTGGTGCCAATCCTCGTAGTATTTGCCTCGGACCGGCTCGCCCAATCTGCCGGAAAATACGTTGCCGGCGCTGGACAGTACATCCCAGTGATAATACTGATACTGGTAGCGGCTCCCCTCTGGCTGGGGTTCCAGGAGATGCAGAAATACAACTACGTTATCAATGCCCACAGCCCTTTGCCTACGGATATGGAAGAGCTCAGGCAGTGGATAAACAACAATACCGGGGTATATGATGTGTTCCTGACTGACAATGAGGACGGATTCATGATGAATGCCATAAGCGGAAGGAAAGTGGTGAGCTACAGGCGCACCCATGCGCCTACCTATGCTGACATGAACCAGCGGGCGCTTGACGAGGCGGCAATCCTGGGGGGAAACAATGATTCCCTGCGGGCAGAGCTCATTGGGAAATACAATGTGAAATACGTGCTCTGGACCGCATGGTGGTTCACTAACCAGATAATAATCGACCAGACCGGGAAGATAACAAGCCTTTACGACCCTCTGGAAGTGCCTGCCAGGCCTGAATACAAAAAATATCTTGAAGAAAACAACATACCATATATCACACACTATACATACCTTGACCCGGCTGCCCTGAAGAACTATCCGAAATACTGGATATATGTGATTATGCCTATATACAATTATGATAAGCCGTGGGTTCCTGACTTCGACAGGCGGCTCAGGCTTGTGAAAGAAATACCGCAGGGAAGCCAGCAGCCAATGTTCAGGATTTATGAGATAAATGTAGAAGCAGCTTAGCATCCGGCATAACGGCAACAGGAGCTCGATGATTCCATGATTAACCCAACCCAAGTTACGATTGTTGTCTCCTGCATGAACGAGGAGGGCACCATCCTGAAAATCTGCCAGCAGCTCAGGCAGAGTGGCTACAATGTGCTGGTGCCCATAGCGAAAATGAGCTCGGACAGGACAAGGGAGATATGCGCAAAAAACAGCCTGCCGCATTTCATTGATTCCGGGAAAGGGAAAGGGTGCGCAGTCATTGAATCGATTGAAAGGATAACTACACCCTATCTTGTGTTTTTTGATGCTGACGGGAGCCATGAGATTAATGACATCGGGCCAATGCTCGAGGCGCTTGAATTGGGCAATGCAGACATCGTAATCGGCTCGCGGCTGCTCGGGGGCAGCATGGAACTTTATGACGGCACGCTTGAGAGCTTTTTCAGGGCATTCTTTACCCTATGCATAAACCAGTTGGTGAATTTGAGGTTCGGCTCGCGGGTTACGGATACGCAAAACGGGTTCAGGGCCGGGAAGGCTGAATCGCTCAGGTCGCTGAAGCTGGGTTCACAGAAATTTGAGATTGAAACTGAAATGGTGATGAATGCGCTCAAAAAGAAAATGGCAATCGCAGAAATACCATCGCGGGAATACAGGCGCGTTGACGGAAAGAGCGGCATCAGCATGGTTTGGGACGGATGGAGATATATGTGGGTAGTGCTTTCCAATATGTTTTGAGGATGTGGGGTGGAGTTAATATGGTTTATATTGTAACTGGCGGTGCAGGCTTTATAGGTTCGAATCTCGTGAGGAAGATTGCCTCTGGAGGCAATGCGGTGATTGTGATTGACAACCTGCACACGGGCAATGAGAAAAACCTGGAAGGAATTGATAATGTGACTTTTGTGAAAGGGGATGCTTCGGAGATTTTGAAAATAAGGGAAGATGTTTCAGGGGTGTTCCACCAGGGAGTCTATTCTTCATCGCCAATGTACAAGGAAAACCCGCTGCTGGTTGGCGAGGCGGTGAAGCAATTTACCAGTGTGCTTGAATTCTGCAGGAAAAAGGATTGCGGGCTGGTATTCGCATCCACCTCATCGCTTTACAATGGAATCGCCCCGCCGCACAGGGAGGATGCGAAACTGGGTATCTGCGATTATTACAGCGAGGCAAGAATTTGCATGGAGAGGATGGCTGCGCTCTATGGCAAGCTGCACGGGATGAGGGTTGCCGGCATGAGGTATTTCAGCGTTTACGGGCCACATGAGGAGCACAGGGGAAAATATGCGAACCTGATTACGCAATTCCTGATTGGGGCACTGAAGGGGGAAGAGCCTGTGGTTTACGGAGACGGCTCGCAGCAGAGGGATTTCACATACGTAGATGATGTGGTAAGCGCGAACATGCTCGCCATGGACAATGGCGCCAATGGAGCGTTCAATGTGGGCACGGGCAAGACCTATGCAATAAATGAAATGATTGCATTGCTAGGGGAAGCGGTGGGGCGGAAAATCACCCCGAAATATATTGAGAACCCGGTGAAAAATTACGTCGGCATAACGCTTGCCGACACTTCAAAGGCGAAAACGGAATTGGGATTCGAGGCAAAAGTGAGCCTGAAGGAAGGGATTGGAAAGATTTACGGGTATTATTCGAAATTATAGATCCAAGGTCTATCTATAGCCAGGGAGAATGCCGGCCTGGTGATAGGCTCGAGGCTGATTGGCGTTTTGGTTTTATCTGGAAGAATGTAAAAATAATGAAGAACAATTCAGCCGTTATGAGGAATGGAATTCCTAAGTCCATGGAGGCAGCAACCAGATTTTGTTCTATCCCTAACTTAGAAAAAACGTAATGGCCAAATGCTTCCGCATTTCTCACATCCAGAAGAAGATAAATGAAAAATGCCGGCAGACCAACGGTTAATACCTCAAATCCTATTATAGCATTTTCCCCAATGGCTGATATTTGGTTAATAATGAATGCCCAAAGCGCATCTACAAAAGGGTTTAACTTGCCGAAAGAAGGCAGAGAGGTTATTTTCCATTTAGGGTGAATGAACAGGATTATGGCAAGTGCGAACAGTAAAAAGGCTATAACAGCCCCACTAAGATATAACATGTTGAAGGCAATCCAAACCCCGCTTATGAAAAAGTCTATGGCAGCGTTGACCACAATAAAAAATAATTGCTGGTTTCCTGTATGATAAATGATTGCAATAGATATTCCACACAGCAAGGAGAGATATTTATCAATACGGTTCGGGAGAATTAAGACATAATCGCTATCATTATCACTGTGCAATCGCATGCTTATTTATATGTAATTAAGTTATAAATCAGTTGTAGTATCCCGAAATAAGTTCCTCTCAGTAAAAAACTTTGGCTTTGTCATCTTTGAAGGATACATGAAAAAACTGAACGAACGGAAACTTAGGTGGATTCTACGAGAGCTAAAGCGGGGCGAGTTGAGCATTTACCGGATAGCCCGTCAGCAGGGTGTAACGCCCCGCTGGGTCCGCAAGCTGCGGAACAGGTTTCGGGATAGGTCGTTTTCAGAGATACAGATTGGTGTCTGCGGTCGTCCGCCGAAGCCCATCCCGAAAGCTGAAAAACAGCTTATCCTGGAACTCTACGAGCGGATGCCTATGGGTGCGGTCAAACTTGAACGTTATCTGGAGTTAAACGATATGAAACACATCCCGCACAACCGCATCCACCGGATACTGATGGATGCCGGCAAAGCCAAGCCAACAGAGAAGAAAATCAGGCGCAAGAAATGGGTTCATTTTGAGCGTCGGCGCGGCAACAGCTTATGGCATGGCGACTATTGCGAGATTGAACACAAACAGGTTCTTGCACTCATAGACGATGCTTCACGTTATATCGTTGGCTATGGCGTATTTGATTCGGCAACTACTGATAACGCACTCATCGTCCTCAATGACGCCATAGCCAACCATGGCATGCCGAAGCAGCTTATGACCGACCACGGAACGCAGTTCTGTGCCAATGAGGAACGAACGTATAAGTTCTCTGAGAAACTCAGAAAACAAGGAATAGTTCATATCATGTCAAGAGTGAAACGACCGCAGTCCAATGGGAAAATCGAGCGATGGTTCGGAACTATAAAACGTCTGTATGCACACTTCGGCAGGGACATGTTAAAAGCTGTCGAGTGCTATAATCGCATGCTTCACCTCAGCCTGGACATGTCCCCTGCCGAGGCATACCAAATCAAAATGAGGTAATTTCTTAAGGTGAAACTATGAAACCGAATCAACGAGAGGAACTTAAAGCAGGATACCACAGTTATAAATCAGATTTTCCGAAGAGCCACAGTAGTTTTCACGTATTCACTGACCTTGACATTCTGAAGCGAGGTTTGCCATACGGCAATGCTGAGCGGCAAACCCGACGTATTGGGCTTGGGTCGCTCTAACGTGTCACGGTGCTCCTGTCACTTTTGCAATCGGCAACTCTGTTGCCGAGCTTTTCGCTATCAAGCGAAATCCAATCTCGGAGCACTCGCTCCAACATGTCATGGAATTCATCGGGAGGCCAAGAGAATTGAATGCACCAGTTGGCGCATAGCTCGAAAAGTCCTGCGGGACTTTCCGATACCGCCTGCTTCGCAGGTGGATGGATTGGCAGTGGCCTCACGAGAATTCAAGGACAACAGTCCTTGAGATTTTCGCTATCAAGCGAAAACTGGATTTCCGAATGAGCCTTCATACCCTGCACATTGTGCAGGGT
>MNVF01000044.1 GCA_001871535.1 Candidatus Micrarchaeota archaeon CG1_02_49_24 | reverse complement strand
CTTGCTGTCTCTCGATATAAAACTTAATTGCCGAACTTGTAACGTTCCCAACTCCTTCGTGAAAATTCGACTCACCTACGCAATGCGCATGCCGAATCAACCGACCGCAAACTATTTGTTCATTGCTCTCGCTAACCATATTCATCGCCTCCAGCAGCGCAACAATGGCCCGCCCTCTGGGCGGGCCGCGCCGCTGAGCATGATTACACGTCTTAAAAATAGATTGACGCTGTAGCAAGCGCGTTCCACCCGTTATCGAGCAAACAACTGTTTGCGAGAGCTATACTCCAACAGGAGTATTCAAAAACGGGTAGGGGTTAGCGTCCACTGACTTTACTAAACCTTTTCGCCAGGAAAATGGGGTGGCTCTTCGACAGCATGCCTGACAACCGCAGGCAGCTCGAGCTTGCTCTTGTCAATCGGCTTCTTGTCAGGGAATATTGTGCCTTCAGGCACTATGCGCACAAGAACGCCGATTGCGCCGGATTTGGGATAAGCTGTAACGTGGGCCGAACGCACCAGCCTGCCTGATTCTCCGGATTTGGGAATGAACCCTGCAGCAACCCTGAGCGATTTTGAGCGGCCGCCCTTTGCCACAATCTTGCCGCTTGCTACAATCTCTGCGCCAATTGCGCCGGAATCCAGAATCTTTTTGAGCGTGAAATGCAGGATTGGCCTGGCCTTCTTGCCAATTTCCAGGAGCTTGCAGACACGCTGGGCAATAATCCTCGGCTGGAGATAGAAATCCTTAATTTCAACTACATTGAGCTGGGGATTTTCAAGGCCGAACTTTTTGCTCAGCTCGGAAGTCAGCTCGTTGATGCTCTTGCCTTTCCTGCCTATGACCCTGCCCGGGTCTGTCACATAAACATCAATCCTTGTGAGTATGGGAGTCCTCTGGATGTTAACATAGGCAAAGCCTGCCCGGTCGAGCTTGGTTTCCAGGTATTTGAAAACCTTGTAAACAACCATGCTGTCTTGTATGAATCGTCTTTCAATAGCCACTCACTCACCTGTAATAGGTTTTATTGCGCCTTCGGCGCTGTCTTGTGTTTTGCCGAAGGCAAAACAGTCTTCACGTCTTGCACTTATTATTTCTTCTCCTCAATTTTCCCTTCATTTTCCTTTGGTTTTTTCTTGGCCGGCTTTTTGGCAGCCACTTCCGGCTCCGGGCCAGACATAAGCGCAATCTGCACATAGGCAGTCTCATAATCGGCCCTCACGCGCCTGCCCTTGGCAGCCATCCTCGGGTAGACCCGCATTTTGGATGCGCTTACATAGGCGACAACCGGCATGGTAAGGCCCATCTGCTGGGCGTTGGCATATGCATTTTTCAGCACCTTGAGCACGAACTTGCACGCCTTGACCGGGTACCTGCCCTTGCGGGAGCCAAGCTCCTTCCTGTGGCCCAGGTGCTTGTTGTGCTTCTTGTACCTGATGGCCACGTTGCCGAGCTTTGCCTGCTCGAGGAACTGGATTGCAAGCTCTGCAGGAAGATTCCTGATGTTCCCGCATACTTCGCAGAGGTCCTTGGCAGAGGCGTCAATATCCCTGAGCATTGCCTTGGCATGTGGCTCTTGAGTGATGAATCCATATTTGCTTGCCAAACATATCACCATAACAGTTTTTGGTTCCGAGTTTCGGGCACTTTTACTTTTTCTTAAAAAGGTATAAGCGAGGTTTGCCCCAAAGGAATGCAAAATGGCAATCCCAAAGCCGACGCGCAACGATTTCGCCGGTGGCGTCGGTCGCTTAACCTTTTTATCCGCGAACGCTCTCTTGAATCAACAGATTCAAGAGCTTTCTCCGCAGGAGAATCCAATCTTTTGTGTAAAAAGAGAGGGCTCATTTTAATGGTATAAACTTGGAGCTCCTCGTTGCGCCTACGCCCGGGCCGGAGTGTATGACATTCCTCGTG
Organism: Candidatus Micrarchaeota archaeon CG1_02_49_24; assembly: GCA_001871535.1. Lineage (GTDB taxonomy): Archaea > Micrarchaeota > Micrarchaeia > Anstonellales > UBA8471 > UBA8471. The sequence continues at coordinate 11,064 of MNVF01000044.1, read as the reverse complement.
GTGTGGACGAATTCGCCGAGCCGCCTGCCGACCTTGTCAATGGTAACAGATACCTGCTTGTATTCCTTGCCGTTGTAGACGCCGAAGTTAAGGCCCAGCCAGCTGGGCAGGATGATTGCTTCACGCGTGCGCGTCTTGATCTGGGTAACTGGGTTCTTGGCCTTGATTTTTGATGCCTTCTCCACGAGATGCTTGAACCCCGGATTTTTGGAGATGCGCTTGAGCGTGCGCCTCGCCCGCGATTTCAGGAGCGCAGTGAACTCATCGAGCGATATCGCTGCCAGCTGTACCTCGTTCATTCCACGCCATTGTTTTTGTTTCGCCATTAAAAGACCTCACAATCAACTGCCAACATCACATACTATCACTTACTTGTTCTTGCGCCCGACTCTGCTTGCTGCGATGTGGCCGACCTTTGCGCCGGTGGGTGTGCCCCTTGAGCGCATGTCGCTCTTGCCGCGGTGGTGCTCCTTGCCGCCATGCGGGTGGTTGTAGGCGCTTTGCTTGACACCACGGCCCTTGGGCCAGTACCTGTTCTGCGCATGCTTCTTGTGATACTGGTTGCCTGCCTTGAGCAGTGGCTGCTCCAGGACGCCGCCACCTGCCACCACTCCGACAATTGCCCTGCAGTCAGGGGATACTGCGACGATTTTGCGGGAAGGCATCCTCAATTGAACCTCCTTCTCGTCTCTGGCAACCACCACACAGTAGCTGCCTGGCGTGCGCGCCAGCTTGCCGCCATCGCCTGGTGTGCATTCAATATTGCAAACATAATATCCTTCCGGGACATTCTTAACGGGCACAATGTTGCCAAGCGCGATTGCAGCATGCGCGCCGGCATCAATCACCTGGCCGAGCATGATTCCTTCTGGCGCCACAACTGTCGCCTGGTCCCGGTTGTCGTAATAGAGCGCCATGACAATTGCGCGCTTGCTCGGGTCGTCGATGAATTCCGTGACCGTCGCCCTGATGGTACCGCGCTGCTCAAGCTCATCATATGCCCTGAACCTGGACACGGTCTTGTAGCGGTGGCTCTTGGCAACATAGGTCGGGCTTCCCTTGCCACGCCTCTGTGATTTCAGTCGTTTTCCCATGGTGTCACCAAATAAAAATCAATATCATCAGATAATCCCTAACTTGCCTGCCAGCTCATCCACATTGAAGCCAGGCTTGAGCGTGATATAGGCCTTTTTCCTGCCGTCAATGGCATTCATCATATTGACCCGTTCGACCTTGGCACCGTACATTTCCTCGAATGCCATCTTCACAATCGGCTTGGTTGAGCTCTTGCTCACGATGAATGTGATTTTGCCCTGGAATTCGAGCTGGCTGATTGCCTTCTCCGTGCCCACCGGGTAGATAAGCACATTTCCGGATTCAGCTACCATTGGTTTTGACTTTCCCATCAAAAGACCCTCCGCTTCACTGCGGTCAGTTTTCGCTTCGCGAAAATCTCGTGAGCCTCGCTCACGATTCTTTTAAACTCCGCCGAATTGCCATTAAAACACCAAAAGCTCCTTGAGCGAATTCTTGCTGAACAGGGTAATCCTCGGGATGCCGCCAGGGCAGATGTTCCTGACTTTGAGCAGCTTGGCGCTCACCGAATCAACGCCGGCTATATTTCTCGCTGCCTTGAGCACAGCTGCGCCCTCTCCGGCAACCACCAGGATGCTCTTCCTATAGCTGCGCCTCTGGGTTTTGCGCTTGCGCCTCACGCCAGTCTTCAGCTTCTTCTTTGATTTTGCATCTTCAATGTCAGCCGCGAAGAATTTGTTCAGGAATGCAAGCAGCTCCCGTGTCTTTGCAATGGACTCGACCTTTTCATCTATAATAATAGGCAATTGGAGTTTCGCAAGCTCGGCTGCCACTGCTTTGTGCCGCTTCAAAAGGAGCGCCGTATTGCAGGTTGCCGCGATTGCGCTTGACAGTGCCTTGGAATATTCCTTGGCATTCATGTTCTCGATTAGCGTCTTCTCTACTTTCGGCGGATGCGCCCGCCTTCCCTTTACAGAGCTTGGAATCCTGCGAACACGGCCGAACTTGCCCTTTGCCAGCACTTCTCTCGGCAATCTTGAAATGCCCATATTCTTGATTGAGCCCCAGGCTTCCTTCCTGCCGCGGTATTTTGCAGAGGTCTCGAGGCCAGCACGGCGGTAGGACCCCTTGGGCTGGTAATCCCTGCTCTGGTCAGATAGGACCGCGCGCATTATGAGGTCCGGCCTCACAGGCTCAGTGAATGCCAATGGCAGCTCGACTTCGCCAACTGGCTGGCCATCAATGCCATAAACTTTTGCTTTCATCATGAAACACCTGACACCTGAAAAATTTCACTCCACTCCATTATTTCACTACTTCACTATCTGCACTACATTCGGAGGCTTGGGCTTCTGCTCACCCTTGCGGATGGCTTTCCTAAACCTCACGAGCCTCTTTACCGGGCCTGGAAGCGTGCCCTCGAAAAGCACATAGTCATTCTTCAGCACGCCGTAATTCTTGAACCCTGATTTCTTGTTCACATCATCTGGCTTGCCGATTTTCAGCAGCCGCTTGTTATAGTCAGTGCGCTTGTGATAGCCCATCTGGCCTGCCTGGGGAATTGTATAGGTAACATAGCCTGGATGCCATGGGCCCAGGTTGCCCAGGTGCCTCACGCGGCCAGTTGCCTTCCGCCTCTGCTTGGCTATGCCAAAGCGCTTGACCGAACCCTGCCAGCCCTTGCCCCTGGTGATGGCAACCGCATCACAATATTCACCGGGCTTGAAGACCTCGGATGCGCTCAATTCCTTGCCCAACAGGGTGCGCGCATAATCAAGCTTTGCCTTGGCCGTATTGCCGCCCACGGCTATCTGCAGGCGCTCGATATGCTTCTTGCCAATGCCTGTTTTTGCCGGCTCGACAAATGCCAGCACGAATATTTCATCGGCAGAATTCTCGTCAATCTTCTTTGCTGAGGTTAGCTTCTGGCGCAATTTTAAGATGACTTTTTCATCAGGAGTGAACTCGTCGCACACCACCATTCCATCCCGGTAGGCGCGGATGCCGTAAATTACAATCGGAGGCGCCTCGACGATGGTGCAGTTGAGCACAATCTCCTGGCCTTTGGTGGGCCTCATCGTGTCGTCAACAATCACCACGCTGGTCTGGCCTGCCTTGTAGCCTGCAAACCCCAATATGCATGGAGTTGGCGAGCTGGCCCAGGCAAGCACGCGCGGTAGCTGGAACTTTGCCCTTTTTCTCGGCCAGAAGGCCAGTGAACCGCGTCTTGGAGCATTATGTTTAGCCATTAAGAATCATCTCAATTAATTAGCCAGGAATATTGAGAATAAGCCAAATACAAACAGCTTATTGTAGAGATTATTTTAGAGCCAAGTGTTTAAATAGATTATTGATTGCTCAGGCACGGTAATCTGCATATTTGTCATTCAGCTTGAATCTCGCTGGATGGGCGGCCCGCGTTTTCTGCGAGCAATGAACCTCGTTAAAAGTGTATTCACTGCAAACAGGGCATTTCCTTAATTTCATCACATTAAAACCCGCAACTCGAAACCCGAAACTCGTAGCCCAGAACCCCAGACTCTAGACAATTATGCAGCCTTGCTTGTCTTTGAAATAAACGCGCAGCCTGCATTTTCCGCCTCTTTCTCCAGGGTGGCTATCACATTGTCCATCTCCTTCTCCACCAGCTGGGCATCGGTGCCGCTCAGCTTCAGCCTGTAGTGGGGCGCACCCTCATAAATGACCCGGACATTGCCGCCCTTGATTGAAGATAAGATTCCCTTGACAGTCTCAATGCCATTGTCCGCATAGCAGGTAAGCTCAACCACCGTGTCAATGTCGAAAACAGGCTTCTTGATGTTCTTCTTTGCCAAATCAGAAAGCGCCTTGGCAAATGTTTCAGGCAGGCCCAGCTCTTCAAAGCCAGGGGTTGCGTCGACTATGGCCTGAAGCGCCTCGTGCCTGCCTCCGAATTTCTGCTCGAGCTTGAGCCGCGCTGCCTGAAAGGCCTCGATGCCTATCTTGGATTCCTTGCGCGCCGCCTCGAATATGCCCTGGGCACGGTTCTCCCTGCGCACTTCCTCCAGCTTGTTCATCTTGTCGCGCTCGGTAACCTGCTTGAGCGAAATGTCCACCTGGTCCTTTTGCTGGTCAATGCGGATGACAACGGCAACGAGCTTCTGGCCGTCCTTTATGAATTCGTGGATATTCTTGATCCAGCGGGGCGCGACCTCGGAAATGTGGAGGAATGCCTCCCGGTTGCCGTATTCCTCAAGCGTGCAGAAGGCGCCGAACGGCATTATCTTCTTGACGGTTGCAAGCAGAAATTCTCCAACCTGGGGGTAACGAATCATGGATAGAATTACGCAATGCAGGTTTTTAAGAGTCTGGGGTTTAGGGTTCTTGGTTCCGGGTCTAGAGTCCAGGGTTCAGAGTCTAGATATCCAAGACCCGAGACCCAAGACTGGAGACTCAAGACTGCAACGACCTAGCGCTCATGTTCTTCAAGCCAGTGAGCATTGCCTCGTATTCAGAGCCTGAGATCCTGCTGACCACAATGGTGGCATCCTTGGGTATTTTCTTTGGAATAAGCTTAAGGAATTCAGCAGTGCCCTTTTGCGCGGTTACCCCGCCAGGAGATTGCACCTGCTGGGATTTTGCAACTTTCCTGGGCACCACTTTCGAAAGCCAGGTTACTCTCTTCCGCTGGGCAAATGGGGGCAACTTGAAATTAATGAGAACTACGCTGACATCATGAACACTCCGAGGGCTAAAGCCCTCTGTAAGGAGTTCGCCCTGCTTGTCTCCTCGGATTATCTCGAAATCGCCATAACCTTGAGGGGGTAATGATTCGACTTTGGCATCAATTACCCTAACCAAGCCGTTTACGGTTTTTATCCCATGGATAAATTGCTGCAGGATTGCTTCATTCGCATGCTCTGCAACTATCTCAACTTCCCCTGCCGGCAAATTTTTCACATAGCCGTTGACATCCAGCTCATTGGCTATCTGAAACACTTTGTTCCTGTAGCCACTTTTCTGAACCTTGCCGCTCACTGTTATCTTGTATGCGTTCATGGAGGTTATTTGAGCTTTCCTGCTATTTAAAATCTAGAGTTTGATTGAATGCGCTTACGCGCATCAGATGCTCCTGCTGTCGCATATCTCGACAAGCAAGCTTATCGATAGCTCGACGGCAAAGCCATCGATGCTCGCCGCTCTAACATTCGCTTCCTGCCGTAATTTTACCCCTTTTTAAGCAAAACCTCAACGTTCTTTTAGAAATACCACTGTTATATGTGCTCCTTTTATAAATTCTGATATAGAAAATTAATAATAGTGGTTATATGCAGCAAAATAAACAACCGGGCGCAGCGTTGGTTAGGAACACAAGGACAGTTTCCACTTTCAGCAGGTTTAGGAACGTCGCAGTTCTCTCTGCTTTGATTGGCGGTGTAACTACAACCGGACGACAGATCACGCTTCCTAAGGTTCATATCCCGCAATTGAAACCTCTCTCTGCTCTCACTATCCAATTATTAAAACCGCTATGGGCTGAATCTGCTACTGAAACTCCGAAACCCAAAGAGCTGACCAAAGAGGAAATGAAACAGATTGCAATAAAGGCGGTCAAGGAGACGATGAACGGAACATCCAGTAGTGATGCTAATGAAACGTTCATTTGCTTAGGCTCTAATCTATTATCAAATGGATATGTAGTGGTAATTACAGTAAGGGTTGGTTCATCTACACTATTACTGACTACTACGGATTCCCAAAAAATGGATTCCGATGGGAATTACATAATTGTGGAAAGTAACGGTTACGAACTCGGTTTCAAGCTCTCAAACAACCCGAAGAACCCGCCGCAGATATTCGTTCATAACTCATTTAAGAAAACCGGAGTTGCCGATGCGATTGTTGTGCTGGATTATGAAGGTGGAAATGGTGCGATATTCACAATGGGAGATAACGGATATGGGTATGGGTCGTTTCCATTTAAGAGAGTGGTTGGAAACAAATCAGTTAATTATACTCCTTCTGAAGTAACGGCTTCTGTCAGTGCAACTGTTGATGGACATCTAGTCATTGGATTGATGCCAATGGTAGATTATATACCGGCTGATATTTCTACTTATTATGGTATTGGAACAGGCAATATCACATCTAAAGGTGCAATCTATCCACTTGGTGAACTAGTTATAGCTAAGGAAAACAGTACTATCGCTAATGGGAAGGTTACTATTTCAATGACAACCCCTGATAAATAGCTATAAAAATCTTAAACTCTCTTTATTAAGTCATGGTATTCCTATTTCAAGTAACATCTGTAAATTTGCATAAGCCAGAAGGTCCAACCTCCCCAGACAAGCAGGATGAGTTAGGATTAGCTTTGAAGACAGTAACTGCTACCTCTGGAACAGCAATTACTAATGCAAAAAAAGCTAGAAATTATCAGTTTGCGAATGATCTCAGTGACAAACGAGATAAGTATATTCAAGCAGTATCAGCCAAAAATCCAAATCAATCTGTCATTCAAACTTCTGGCCATGAGCTAGCCAGTTTGTTTCAAAAGGCTAGAGAACTTGATTATCTTACATCCAAAGAATACGTTACCGGCTTGAATGCTATCTCTAATACTTTGCAGAAGTTCGGGATACATGATTCTCTGGAAAAATTCTTCCAACTGGCACAGCTAGCGGCGATGGTCGACCCCGGCACCCGGATGGCAGAGCTTGCGCAGGTCCGCAATGTTGACGCAGTATACCGCAAAGAAGAGGATGCGCGCGCACGGAAGAAGGCCGGGGAGTATGCGGAGCTTGTGAGCCCTGCGGTGGTCGCTGAAGCCAGGCAAAGAAAGAGGGAAGAAGCAATCGCAGAAGCGCCGGTAACTGAACCTCAGGTATTCGCGCAGCAGCAAATAATAGCGACTGATGCGCGGGAAGACGCGCTGGTAGATGTGAAACCGCTTGCCGAACTGGTTGGCAATGTTTGGGAAATCTGGTTGAGGATGCCTGCATTGCTTAATAGGCAACTATTCGCAACCCCTTTTTAAGCCAAACCTCAACGTTCTTTTAGAAATACCACTGTTATATGTGCTCCTTTTATAAATTCTGATATAGAAAATTAATAATAGTGGTTATATGCAGCAAAATAAGCAACACGGAGCAGCGTTGGTTAGAAACGTAAGGTCAGCTTCAGGTTTAAGATTCAGAAACGTTACCCTGCTCTCCGCTGCGTTGGCCGGTTCTTTAACTGCAATCGGGCAGATTACGCTTCCTAAGGTTCATATTCCAACATTGAAACCTCTCTCTTCTCTTACAATCCGATTGATTAGACCGGCGTGGGCTGAGTCTGCCACCGGTGAAATTCCCAAACCTGCTCAGAAAAAAACAGATGAAATCACAGCCCTTAGAAGCCAAAGAGTAGACCCAATAGAACTAAATGGAGTTACATACTACGCACCAACATTGGAATCTGGTGAATTAGCGGATGGAAGACGTATGGATATTATGGTAATTTTAGGGCTTCATGGTATTGTAATAAAGACATACAACTTCAAAGAAGGAGTTCTAATTGCAGAAGAAATTGATGAACAGGGTCTCACCCTTTCAAATGACTTGAAGAACCCAGCAGTCATATTTGCAGAACCTCCCCAATATGATTCAGCTGGATGTCCAAAATGGAAGGAATGGATAGAAAAAGGCGGTCCTGACTGGGTAGTGGTTGGCGATTTTGCACAAAAGAAAGCTGAAGTTAGAACCAGAGGTGCAGATAGAAAGCTAAAGACACTCCCGCCAATAGAGGTTCAAAGGTCTGAAGGCACTGCTTACAGTGGAGATGACATTAAGGATGTTATAGTTCAGAGAACAAAAGACGGTAAATTAGTCATTACATTTGAACCTACTTCTCCTGAATTGTCTCCATCTTTTTATATCGGCGATAGACCTGGCCAACCAACAAAATGGACTCAATTGCCAAAGGGCTCAAAACCACTTTTTGCAATGGTTGGACAGTAAAGGATATTTATAAAAAGCTTAAAGCACCCTTATTATGGATATGGCATCAGCAGAAAGACAAGCACCTTCAGGACAAGAGCCATCGCAAGCTACTGGACTACTTGAACAATTAAGCAAAATAAATACTGCAAACAAATTATTACAGAGCGGAGCCCGTCAAGCAAACGACCCAGAAACAGCAAGAAAAGCAGAAACCCGCGGAAAACAGCTTGATACAGCAATAAACAGTCAAAATTCATTGTCTAGTTGGACAGACCGTTTTAAAGCCGCCAAACAGACCGATACTCCGGCACTTCTTAGCGCTTATAAAACAGATGCGTTTGTTAATGATATGGCTGTGCGGCTGAAGTTGGCAGGCGAGCTTGCAAACGTGGCAACCCTCGAGGATGCGGTAAAACTTCAGGAACAGTTTATACGCAACGCCCACCAAACATTTACTTCTGCCGCTAATAGCATGGGGGAAATATTTCAAGTTGGCGCTCAGAAAGGCTATCTCAATCAGCAGGAATTCAGCACTGCAAACAATGCAATTCAACAAGTAATAGCCATCCAGAATAACAACTATTTATCCGCGCTAACTTCACTGGAAAAGCTTTCAATGACCGGCATTGGCGCACTCGTCGATCCGCGCACCCGGATGGCAGAGCTTGCGCAGGTCCGCAATGCTGACGCAGTATACCGCAAGGAAGAGGATGCGCGCGCACGGAAGAAGGCCGGGGAGTATGCGGAGCTTGTGAGCCCTGCGGTGGTCGCTGAAGCAAAGCGCGAGGAGGCTGAGGCTAAGGCAAAAGAGGCAGGATTCCAGCAGCCTGGGCAAATATTCGCGCAGCAGTTGGTGGTGGAAGGTACTAAATGGGCCATTAAAATTCAGAATGCTGTCAGTTCAGAAGATTGGCTGCCGGTTCCTGAGGAAATTTGTGCAGTTGTGAAACAAAACATGCTTAAAACTGCCGAGGCCATTCCAGTATAAGGCAAATGCGCTTTTTAGTACCCGTTGGGATTGATTATGGTTGAGCCTGATAAAACAAACGATTCCCTTCCGCCCAGTTCAACCCTTGACGAATGGCATAAAAATTACAGGGAAGCCCTGTTAAACAATAGGAAGAAGCTCTTAAGAGAGATTATCACGCAGGAAAACGCCTGCAATAAGGATATTGTGGATTTGAGCACGCAGCCAGCGGTTGCCGAAGAGGAAAATAAAAAAACCGAGCAAACCGAACATAAAAATTTTCAACCGTACGATATCAATGCCAGCGACCTCACGATGGTTGGCGTGCAGGTGGATTTAACTCCAAAGGACGGCAACAGGATAACTTACGAATTCGGCAATGCAGTGATAGACGGAAGAGTGACAAATGACATTTTCTCTCTCCGAGATGGATACCTGAGCGTTTCTTCCTCGGGCAGAAGTGTAAGCAATGAGCCGGCAATCGGAATCATTGAGCGCGAGAATGAATTGATTGTGCTTGCGGAACTCCCGAACGGCATTTCCGGGAAAATTAGCGCGGAAGCAACGGGCAGGGAACTGAAACTGACCTCCTCGGATGGCTTATTCAACAGGTGCATCAGGCTTCCTAACGAAATTCCCCATGGAGACGAGCCGCTTGTGCAAGTTAAGGACGGCATTCTTGAGATAACATTAAAAAAATAACCCGTCTTCAAAAAGCATTTCTTTACCTTATTTTTTCGATGCCTTCACTATATCCTTGAGCTTCATGCTTGTGTCAAGAAGCTTGCCTGGCTTGAACTGGACGTCCTTGGTGTTGGCGCTCTTAATGGCCTTCACGAGCTTCTCCCTGCTGTCGGAGTAGAGCTTCCTTCTGAGCTCAGGGTTGACCTCCTGAAGCATGCCCTTTGCAATGTGGCAATAGGTAAGCTCGCCGCTGTCAATCTCCCAGAGGTCTGTGAGCTCATTGCCCAGGTCAAGAAGCGCGATAAAGGTCGATTCCGTGCCGATTTCCATCATGACTACCATGTTATTGGCATTGTCAATCAGCTTTAATGAGTAGATTCCTTCGGGTATTTCAAATGGCTGATCCATAGATATACATTTTGGAAAGAAGATTTATAAAAGAGGATTGTTGCCCCTTTGTTCCGGGAAGCCGGCACCTGGAACAGTCCGCCCTATGCTTATAAATTGCGGATTAAAACAAATAGCATGGCAGATTTAATCTCGGCGCTTGTCTTCGCGGCAATAGTGCTGGTTGCGGTAGGGCTCGCATGGGCGGTGATAAAGAGATTGCTCGAGTTTGCCACTTCGCTCATAATCAATTCGCTTACTGCCATAGTGCTGCTTTTTTTACTCTCGTTTTTGGGGATCACCGTGCCTCTGAACGCGGTCACCATGATTTTGATAGTTGTATTCGGGCTGCCGGCGCTCGCAGTGCTAATCCTGCTTAAGATGATTGGCTGGATATAACTGAAAAACATTGGCGAACGTCTCCTCTTTTCCATGACCTCTTACGTCAGCATAGTATTTTTAACCAGAATTGAGAGTATATTTCCATGAACAGGGAGGAAACAATATCTGTAATCAAGAGCATCCTTAGGGCAGGTGGAATAAAGAAGGCCTACCTTTTCGGCAGCTTTGCAAGAAATGAAAAAAAGTGCAATGACATAGATATCGCAATAAAGCCTCCGCGCGGAATCTCACTCCTTGACTTGGCACACCTTGAAAACGTGCTTGAAGAAAAGGTCGGCAAGAAAATAGACCTTGGCACTATCGATAGCATACACCCATTGGTAAGGAGGTATGTTGATACAGACAAGGTGGCCCTATTATGAAAGATGACGCGGTGTATGTTTCACACATCCTGGATGCCATAAAACTACCTCCGCGCGGGGACACTGCATTCTATTAATGCAGTGGGGAAGCGCGGGTTTCCTGTTCTGCAATGTATTTCTTGATTGTTTCTTCGCTCACAGTTCCAGCCGTTCCAACGTAATAACTTGGACTCCAAAACCGTTTCGCAAACTTCCACACTTTAGCCACTACACTTCCCAAGCCTGCAACCGTTGTGGAGACATCCGCAGAGCTAACCGAAACGGC
>MNVF01000060.1 GCA_001871535.1 Candidatus Micrarchaeota archaeon CG1_02_49_24 | reverse complement strand
TCAGATTTTCCGAAGAGCCTCTCTCGCTGATGCGAGAGACCCTGCACAATGTGCAGGGTATGAAGGCTCATTCGGAAATCCAGTTTTCGCTTGATAGCGAAAATCTCAAGGACTGTTGTCCTTGAATTCTCGTGAAGTTGGCGCTTGGCATTCATCCCCGCCCGAAGGGCGGGGTATTCTGCCAACTTCACGATAAAAAAACAAGCATGCTCAAGTAGCGTTGCTAAACTGTCAGCCGCTTTCAATCCTTTTCAGCCGGCACTTCGGCCAGGGCATTCAAAAGCGCTGGCTCCAGCGACAGCTTGTTTATCTTCCCGACGCGTTCGACCAGCACTATGCCGTGCTCCAGCAGCCGCATTACCGCCCTGTGTGCCTTCAGCCGCGTCATCCCGTTCAGATGCGAAACTTCGGACTGGGTGGCGATGCCCCTGCCCTTCACAAGGAAGGCAATTATCTTCCTGTCTTCATCGGACATGAATTTCAGCAGCATTTCCCCGGTCACCTGGATATCAGCGCTCTTTGCCTCCAAACGCTCGCTCATTAAATAGAACACAGCAGCGCCCACTGCAATTCCCAAAGTGGAGACAACTACCATAAGCTCAACGTGATAGCTCACAAGAGGTGCGAATATGCCGGGCGAATTTCCATTGACGGATAAGTGATAGCTGAAAATTGTTACAGTGAGCAAAAAGAAAAAACCTGCCAGAAGTGCAATGCCCAAAATAGATTTTTTACTCAGTTTCATGAGAGACACCATCCTTTGTTTCAAACAAATGAAACATTGTTTCAGGAACATATTAATATCGTTTCATAATAAGAAACCAACACTCATACTTGGATTTAGGGTTTCGAGTTCTGAGTTTCGGGTTTCGAGACCTTAAGACCTTGGGACATTAAGACATTTTGACCGTTTTGCCTTTGGAAAAACACAAGACCGTAGGAGGTGTATTCGTGAAACAGAAAGAATTGATGCTGGGGATTATTGGGATAGGGCTTGTCTATATAATTGCCATATGGGGCCTTGGGTTCTCAAGCTCATCCGGGGCACCCGCGCAATCCGGACAACCAGGTGGCGCAGTGGCGGCAAATCCATCAACAGGAGACTCTGGCGCATCAGGGGCATCCCCTGGGACAGGAGGGGAAGACGCACAGCCACAAGAGGTGTATGTGAAAGCCCTTTCAACTGGCAGCTATGACAAGGCAGAAGTTCAGGTGAAGGCGGGCGTGCCAGTGCGGTTCCATTTCACTGCAGACCCGGGGGCGGGCTGCGGCAGGCAACTGGTAATCCCTGATTTCGGGGTGCGATTGGTCTCCCAGGGCGGAGAAGAGCAGGTGGCAACTTTCACACCGGCAACGCCTGGCAGGTACGCCTACAGGTGCGGCATGAATATGTTTAGGGGAGTGCTAGTGGTAAGTTAGTTTAGGGTTGCGAGTTTCGAGCACTAGTTCCCGGAACTCGAAACCAATACGCATTGAGGGTGATATTATGGATGCCAAACTAAAGGTTAAAGGAATGCATTGCAAGAGCTGTGAGCAAATCCTCAAGGAGGACTTGGCTGAAATTGCAGGCATAAGCAATGTTTTTGCAGACTCGGGAATTGGGCTTGTAAGTTTCAAGGCTGAGGCACAGGAAGCTGTGAAAAAAGCAAAGGAAGCGATAAAGAAAAACGGATATTCGGTGGAATAGCTGGTTTGGGAAGTTGACGCTATGGCAAAAGAACAGTATATTTTTAAAACACAGAATCTCGTATGCAATTCCTGCGAGGGATTAATCAGGCGCGCAATCGCCAAAGCCAGCGGCGGGAATGCTGCATTGGAAGGGGTTGATTTCACAAGGCAGGAATTGTCAATTATGTGCGAACCCCAGCAGGTTTCCCAGCTCGCCCGTGAGATATCGCAGGCAGGGTATCCTGTTCGCGAAACGATAAATCGGACTGTGCAGGCTGCAAAAATAGACGCCGCAAAAAGCCAGGTGCAAGTGCAGAACAAGCCAGAAACCACGGAACCCAGCCTTGTAAAAGCACCGGGCAAAAATTCCTCCAATAGCGATAATGAATTGGAGGACATAGGCAGGGTGTTGGCAGTTGCAGGCGGGCTGCTGAACGGGAATCCGGAATTCGCATCCGAGCGCGAACTTATGGAGATGGCGCTCCTGAGTTTTGGGCTCATTGCACTGACGACCTGGATGTTATTTGTAATTGCGTTTGATTCTTCACCTAAGCTGCTTGAAAAATTTGGCTTCTTTATTGCGCTTGACGCGCTTGCCAGCGTCGCTTCTATGAGCACCATATACCATTTCAAGCTGTTCAGGCGGGAATGGTCATGCATGAGCGGCATGATGATAGGCATGACCATAGGCATGGGCACCGGGTTCCTGTTCGGCGCGCTCGTCGGAGCTACCAATGGCATGTTCATGGGCAGCCTTGTGGGAATGACAATTGGCATGCCGGTAGGAGCCTGGGCTGGCAGGTGCTGCGGCATAATGGGCGTTATGGAGGGCTTGATGGCCGGGCTGATGGCCGGCACCATGGGCGCCATGCTTTCGGTGATGATGCTGGATGACCATCTTCATGAATTTTTGGCAATTCTCTGGGCTGCGTCAATAGGGATATTGTCAGCGCTTTCGTTTATGATGTACAAAGAAGCCGGCAGCCTGAAGAAGGAGCATTTTGATGTTTCGTTTTTTGAGTTTTTCATGGCATCGCTGATACCTTTCCTCGTGATTTTTGCGATAATGGTATTTGGGCCGAGGAGCGGAGTTCTTTAATGATTAGAAGTGGATATGTAGGTGATTTTGATGGCTATGGACAAAATTGATATTTCAATCAGCGGCATGCACTGCGCCTCCTGCGCCGCGCTCATAACGCGCGCGCTCGAAAAAACAAAAGGCGTGGCAACGGCCAATGTGAACTATGCCTCAGGCAGGGCGCACGTGGAGTTTGACAAAAAAGTGGTGTCTGAGAAAGACCTGTCCAAAGCGATTGAGGCGCAGGGATACAAGGCAAAACTCGGGTTTGACCTGGACAATGAAAAAAAGCTCAGGGAAAAGGAAATCGCTGAATTGAAACTGAAGCTGATTATTGGAATAGCGCTCAGCATACCTACGCTCGCCCTTGGGATGTTCCTGATGGAATTCCCATATAGGCCATGGCTGCTGTTCTTGTTGGCAACGCCAGTGCAATTCTACGTGGGTGCATCATTTTTCACAGGAGCCTGGAGTGCGCTCAGGAACAGGACTGCCACCATGGATACGCTTATAGCACTGGGCACAGGAACTGCCTATCTATATAGTTTGGCATTTTTGGCAGGATTGGTGATGGAACAGTACTTCGAAGTGGCTGCAACACTCATAACACTGGTGGTGCTCGGCAAATACCTTGAGGCGGTTGCCAAAGGAAGGACGAGTGAGGCAATAAGGAAGCTCATGGACCTCTCTCCAAAGAAGGCGCGTGTCATAAGGAATGGCAAAGAGATTGAAATATCCGCAGAGAAAGTAAAAGTGGGAGACACCATCCTGGTGAAGCCGGGTGAAAAGATACCTGTTGATGGAATAGTGGCTGAAGGGGATTCTGCTGTTGATGAATCAATGGTCACAGGCGAGAGCATGCCTGTTGAGAAAATGAAGGGCAGCCGTGTAGTGGGCGGCACAATAAACGGCCACGGCATGCTCAGGTTCAAGGCGACGAAAGTCGGAAAGGACACGGTGCTAGCGCAGATTGTCAAGCTCGTGGAAGAGGCCCAGGGCAGCAGGGCGGACATCCAGCGGTTTGCAGACATGATAAGCGCCTACTTTGTGCCTGTGGTGGTGGTGATTGCGGCAGCGACATTTGCCGCTTGGTATTTTGTGCTGGGCGGGGCGTTTCAGTTCGCCCTGGTGGCTGCAATCTCAGTTCTTGTGATAGCATGCCCGTGCGCACTCGGGCTGGCCACGCCCACGGCAATCATGGTAGGCACAGGGCTGGGCGCCCAGAAAGGGATACTCATAAAAAATGCCGAAGCCCTGGAAATGATGCACAAGATAAATGCCATTGTGTTTGACAAAACAGGGACAATCACCAATGGAAAACCAGTAGTTACGGACATCGTTTCCCTCAATGGTGCAAGCGAATCCGGGATACTCAGGCTGGCTGCAAGCATCGAGCAATATTCCGAGCACCCGCTTGCCGATTCAATCGTCCAGGAGGCGAAAAAAAGGAACCTTACGCTTGAAAAAGCGACCGGGTTCAAAGCCATCGCAGGGCATGGGGTGAGCGCAAGCATAATGGGCAAACAATATGCGCTGGGCAACCTTAAACTGATGAAAAAAACAAGCGTGCCGGCCAATAAATTTAACCGCAGGATAAGTGCGCTCGAAAGCAACGGAAAAACCGTGATGGTGCTCGCCTCTGGAAAAGAGGCATGCGGCCTTGTAGCGGTGGCAGATACCATCAGGGAATCGAGCGCGCCTGCCATCAGGGAGCTGAAACAGCTTGGCATCGAATCCTGGCTGATAACCGGGGATAATGAGCGCACTGCCAGGGCCATTGCAAAGAAGGCGGGCATAAGAAATGTATTCGCAGGCGTGCTCCCGAACGAAAAGGCAGACTACGTGAAGAAGATACAGTCCAGGGGCATGAAAGTCGCAATGGTAGGCGACGGCATAAATGATGCACCAGCCCTTGCACAGGCAGACATAGGCATTGTCATGGGCTCAGGGACTGATGTTGCCATGGAGGCAGGGAGCATCGTGCTGATGCGCAGCGATGCCATGGATGTGCCAAGGGCAATCAAGCTGGGGAGGGCGACAATCTCGAAGATAAAGCAGAACATGTTCTGGGCAATGATTTACAATGTGATAGGCATACCAGTGGCAGCCGGAATGCTTTATCCATTTACGGGCATATTGCTTTCGCCGATCATTGCAGGCGGGGCAATGGCGCTTTCGAGCGTAAGCGTGGTTGCAAACAGCCTGACACTGAGATGGGCAAAGCTCTAGCCGCTGTCGGTTCCGATTTCAGCCAGCTTTTCCTTGACCATGGCTTTGAAGAGCTCCAGCTGGATTCGTGCCATGAGGGTGGTGCCCTTTATTGAAATCCTGCCCTCATCATACAATCGCGCTATATTCTCGCTTGAAGTGTCATTGATAAGCTCATTTGCAGTGCAGCTGCCAGTGGAGATTATGTAATCTGGCGAGCCCTGAACCTCCCTGCCGTTATAATAGAAGGTTCCCTTTTTCAGTGAAACATACCATTTTTCACCTTCAATATTAATCTCCACATCGGTATTGAATGACTTGAACTCAGGGGGAAACCCGGAAAGACTTGCTATTGGGCCAGGCTCGCTCGGGATAAAAGAGAAATCAAGGGGGCATTGGAACTTGCTGCCTTCGGCCGGGATGGTTTGGTTAGTTTGGTTAGCTGGGCTGGATGTGATAGGTGTATTATCCTGCCCTCCCATATCCTGCTGTTGCCCTTGCCCGCCTGAATTATCGCTGCCCCATCCAATCAGCTGGCTCTCTTCTTCATATACCTGCTCGGCAAGCTCTGGGTTTATCCTTGACAAGGAATTCAGGGTATTCAGGTTGCCGTTGAGCGAACGCTGCTCTGCTTCTGCGATTTTAAGCGCTGCATGCGCAGGCACCTGTGCCCGCACGGTTTCAAGGGTTTGCACATGGTTCATGGTGGCATTCATAACTGTCAGGTAGACCTGCTCTTTCTTGTCGCTGTCAGTCGTTTCATCTACCTGTTGGCCTGCCTGGGCGAGCTCGTTTTCATAATCTGCCATGAGTGAATCAAAGTGGCCCATCCTGCCCTGCTTTGCCATCTCAGCCGCTTCGGCAAGCCTCAGTTCGGAGAATTTCATGTGTTTCACGGCTTTTGCGACAGGGTCGGGTGTAAACAGGAGTTCAACCACCTCAAACGTCTTTTTCAGGCTATAGAATGGGCTGTCAGGCAGGATGCCAGGGTCTGCGAACTGCCCGGTAGTTTGGACCGCAGACATTACAACTGGCAACAGCAAAACAACTGTGAGGAACACTGATGCATATGTCCAGTTAGAGTTAGGCAGGTAGGTCATACTTATGGAAATGAATCTACAGTTTTTAATCATATCTGGGAAAACTAACCATGGATATCTTGCAGGCAGTTGTATTGGGTATCATACAGGGCATCACCGAATGGCTGCCAATCTCAAGTTCTGCCCACCTTGCAATCGCCCAGCATATCATGGGCCTGGAGATACCGGTTGCATTTGACATCATGCTCCATTTCGGCACGCTCATGGCAGTAATTGCCTATTATAGGCGAGAAATCATATCGATGGCAAAAAATATCACAGCCAACGAAAACAAATCATATATCATTTGCCTAATCTGCACCACTGCGATAACCGGCATAATCGGAATTGCAGTCAAGGATTTTTTCGAAAGTATGTTCTCCAATTTGTTCATGGTAGGGATTGCCCTCATGATTACCGGTGTTTGGCTGCTGGTTGTGGGCAGGATGAAGACTAGTGCAAACGGAAATATTAGCGTGAAGGATGCGCTTGCCATTGGCCTTGCCCAGGGCATTGCAGTGGCACCTGGCATTTCGCGGAGCGGCGCCACCATAGGCACTGGAATCGCCCTTGGCATTGAGCCAAAAGCCGCTGCGAAATACTCATTCCTCGCAGCTATTCCGGCCATAATAGGAGCTACGGTGATTGAAGGGAGAACCATATTCTCCACTTCCATGGCCATCAATCCCATTGCCATTTTGGCAGGCACATTGGTTTCGGCAATTGTCGGCTATTTTTCAATAGGCCTGCTGGTCAGCCTGCTGGAGCAGGGCAAATTCGCGCTTTTTGGCTATTATTGCCTGGCGGTTGGGCTGACAGTTGCCTTTTTATCTCGGTAAATTCCCCTGATTACTTTTGTTCGGCGAACAACCACCGAACAAAAACAGGAGGCATTTAAATACCAAAAAATAAGGATACAACATGATTTCATGAAAAAAAGATTTATTTATGCAATTTTTGTAATTACATTATTGCTAGTTTCAACTATGTTTGCGCAGGTTTCAGCCAACCAGGCAAACAGCACAAATGATACCGGCATAGGGCTATACCAGGGACAGGGCATAGAGCCAAACTTTGAAGAAGTAAACAGGACAAACATAACGCCTGGCACAGGTAATGTGACCATAGGGAAGGGTGCAGGCGCATTGGTTACATCGCCAGGCGTCACTTCAGAGGCCTTTGAAAACAAAGAGCCGCCTCCAGCCAGCACAGCGCCTTCAGGCGAAGGCGGCAGCATTTTTGACACAATAGGCAATTTGGGAGTAGGCATTGTGGGCACATCAGGCGCACCTGCACAATCTTCAGATAAATCAAGCCTAAGGACATCCACAGAGGCCACCCCGCCTCCGACTTCTGAGACTAGCACACCTTTCAGGAAGAATGAATTAGCCACGCTTCTGGCCATAGTTGTCGGAGTGCTAATGCTCGCATTCATATTCAAGGTGGCCATGTGGCAGGTGGCGCGCCAGGAGCAGATGCAAATCCACAGGATGCTAGGTTCTGAGAGCAGGATGGACATACTGTCAATCCTCTCAGAAGGTGAGAAAAACCTGACCTACATAAGCAACACCCTTGGAAAAAGCAAGGCCACAACCGTCGAGCACCTGGACAAGCTTGTGAAGGCGAACCTGGTTGAAAAACTTGAAAACCCGGACAGGAAATTCGTTTTCTACAGGCTGAGCGGGAGCGGAAAGGCACTTATACGGGAGGGAGTTGTGAGGAAGAATTCAACAATCTCGTTTGAGGAGACGACTTAGACGTTTAGCCGGGATACGACGGCTGACGAAATCATTTGCCCAGTCTATTTAATCCTTTCTTACCTGAAACAACCCATGGCAAACATGGATTCATCCCTACCTGAATTTTACAAAAAAACCGTTGAAGAAAGGAAGGGCATCCTAAAGGATATGCTCAGCCTCAGCGATGAGGAGCTAAGGCTGCTGGACAGCGGCGGCATAACCACCGAGCAGGGCAACAGGATGGCTGAGAACGTCATCGGGCAGTTCGCCCTTCCCCTGGGCATAGCAGCCAATTTCAGGATAAACGGAAATGATGTGCTAATCCCCATGGCCACCGAGGAGCCGAGCGTCATAGCCGCTGCAAGCTATGCTGCCAAACTTTGCAGACCTGACGGGTTCGTGGCTAAATGCGATGCCCCGATAATGACAGGCCAGATATATATCGTTGGCGTAAAATCGCCAAATGATGCAAAAAAGAAGGTGCTTGCAAGGAAAATGGAGCTTATTGCACAGGCGAACTCAGAGGACAGGGCAATGCTTGTTAAATACGGCGGCGGCGTGAAGGAAATCGAAGCCAGGGCGTTCAAGAATGAGCTCGTTGTCTATGTTTCCGTGGACTGCAGGGATGCCATGGGCGCCAATGCCGTGAATACCATCTGCGAGACGCTTGCCCCTGAGATTGAGAAATTGTCAGGCGGCACTGCAAGGATGCGCATCCTCTCGAACCTGGCAATCAAGCGGAAAGCATATGCAAAAGCAACATGGAAAAAAGATGTTTTGCAAAAAAGCGTGAAAATAGAAACCAATATTGATGTTGTAAGCGCAATGCTTGAGGCATACAAATTTGCTGTTGATGACCAGTTCAGGGCAACCACCCACAACAAGGGCATAATGAACGGCATTGATGCAGTGGTCATTGCTACGGGCAACGATTTCAGGGCGGTGGAGGCTGGCGCCCATTCATACGCGGCATATGAGAGGGAATACACGCCACTGACAAGATATTACAAAGATAAGGAGGGCAATCTTGTGGGTGAGATTGAGTTGCCGATTGCAGTTGGCATAATAGGAGGGGCAACGAAAACGCATCCATTGGCGCAACTGAGCCTGAAAATCATGGCTGTGAGAAGTGCGCAGGAGTTGGCACAGGTGATTGCAGCCGTGGGGCTGGCGCAGAATTTTGCCGCCATGCGTGCGCTTGTGACCGAGGGGATACAGAAGGGCCATATGCGGCTCCATGCGAAGAACATCGCCGTGATGGCTGGCGCAAGAGATGAGGAAATTGACGCTGTCGCTGAACTGATGGCTCTGGAGAAGAAGGTGCGAGTTGACAGGGCAAAAGAATTGCTGGAAAAAATCAGGGGAGAAAAAAGATGAGAATTATTATAACCAATCATGCCAATGAAAGAATGCGACTTTATAACATATCTAAAGCACAAGTTTTTGAGGCGATTAATACGCCAGATAACGTAATCCTGGGGCATTCCGGGAGAAAAATCGCTCAGAAACGAATAAATAGTCATATCTTAAGAATAATAATTGAAGAGAGATATGGCATAACGAAGGTTATAACAGTCTATAAGGCAGGAAGTGATAGATATGAAGTATAAATACGATAACGAAACCGATATCCTTGTGATAACCCTTAGTGATGAAAAGCCTGATTTTGGAGCACAAAAAGGGGATATAATCACGCATTATAATAAAGAATATAAACCGGTTGAGATTGAGATCCTCAGCGCAAGCAAAACTGCGCTGGACATGTTTAAGGCTATGGTTCTGGCGAAAAAAGTGGCGGCTCGTTAAAAGTCGGCTTGGGGTAACCTGAATAGTAGAATGTTTAAATAATTTGGCTGATTTCTTATTCTGTGAATGTATGAATATGCGCGCCATTGAATTCGATTTTGGCAAGGCTGGCTTCCCGGAGAAAACAATTCGTGAGACTGCCGGCAGGCTGGGCAAAAGGATTGCTGAATTGAGAACGGTTGTGGCTGAGAGGGATTACTCAAGCCCTGCAGCCTCGCTCATTCTTCCGCAGGAGAAAAAATTTGCAGCCGAGAGCAAAAATCTTGCGCCCAGATACAGGGACTCCTCAACCATCATCGTGGTGGGGATAGGCGGCTCAAACCTGGGCACCATGGCAGTGCAGGAAGCCGTGCTTGGGAAGTATGCAAACCTTCTTGGGAAAAAAAGGATATTCTACGCTGACACGGTTGATGCCGATTCGTTCAGGGCAATCACTGAGCTTGCCAAAAAATCCGAGGGGAATGTGCTCATCAATGCTATTTCAAAATCTGGCACTACCACCGAGACAAATGCCAATTTCAATGCGCTGACTTGCGCGCTTGGTGAAAAGGCCAGCGTGATAGTTACGGGCGATGCAGGCTCAAAAACACTCGCAGAGGCAGAAAAAAATGGATATGATACCTTGACCGTCCCGCCGGCTGTGGGGGGCAGGTATTCGGTCTTCTCCAATGTTGGCCTCTTTCCGCTTGCAGCAATGGGAGTGAACATAAGCGCTCTGCTGGAAGGGGCAACGGATGCAGTAGACGGCTGCCTGGAAGAGAGCACTGAAAGTCCTGCTGCGGTCATTGCCGCGCTTGTCTACCTGCACTGGAAAAAAGGCATTCGCATCCACAACCAGTTTTTATTCTCAAATGACTTGGAAAGCACAGGAAAATGGTACCGCCAGCTGATGGCAGAGAGCATTGGCAAAAAAGGGAACGGGGTAACCCCCACGGTTTCCATCGGGACGACCGATTTACATTCAATGGCACAGCTCTATTTCAACACGAAAAGCATTTTCCACAGGATGGTCAGGGTAAAGAAATGGAAAAATGCAAACACTCCGGAGGGAAGGAAATTGAAAACTATAATGGGCATCCTCGCCGACTCGGCGGAGGAGGCATTTGCAAACCGCAGGAAGCCGTTCATCAAACTGGCCCTGAAGGACAAATCAGAATACGCCATCGGCCAGCTGCTCCAGCTCGAAATGATTGAGATGATGCTCCTTGCAAAGTTGATGGGCGTGAACCCCTTCGGCCAGCCTGATGTTGAGCGCTACAAGAAGATTGCACGGAAAAAATTAGGTGGTGGCAATTAAATTTTACGAAGAGCCAAAGGCTTATTCGAAAAATGCTCGCGAAGTTGGCGCTTGGCATTCATCCGTACCAGAAGGACACGGTTATTCTGCCAACTTCACGATAACTTCGCTTGAACAACTGGAAAAAGAAATAGGAAAAATCAGGGAACGAAACCTGAGGGTTGAAACCGACA
The DNA here is from genome assembly GCA_001871535.1 of Candidatus Micrarchaeota archaeon CG1_02_49_24. Taxonomy (GTDB): domain Archaea; phylum Micrarchaeota; class Micrarchaeia; order Anstonellales; family UBA8471; genus UBA8471. The sequence continues at coordinate 2,499 of MNVF01000060.1, read as the reverse complement.
AAGCGTGGGAAACCAGCACTGCCAGAAGAATCATCGCTTCCTTTATTCAAAGAGCTGTGGAGCAAATACGTCTATAAGAACTAATTCCCTGTCAGCAATGCAGCGCCCAAAGTGCAGGGATGATTCAATCGCGACAGCCGTATTGGCGTATTTTTCACCATAACAAGCGCATTCCCCTCAAACGACTTCATCACGAGCCTGCGGTTCTTCGGCTGCCCAAGGTAGGCGAGCGCCATCGAGCCCCCCAGCACAATCATATCCGGGTTGAATGCATTTGCAATGTTGGCAAGCCCCAGGCCGAACATTTTGCATGCATCCACATCAACTTTTTTTATCCACCTGCCGGCGCAATAAGTCTCCCAGCAGCCTTTTTCCCCGCAGCCGCATTTCTTTCCTTGTTTCCCATTTTTAATGAATTTCATATGGCCGAACTCGCCTGCCAGGTTATCCCTGCCCCTGTGCAGTTTTCCGCCAATGACGATTGCGCCGCCAATGCCAGTGCCAACCGTAACAGCAACGAACGTATTAGTCCCAGTCAAAACACCATGCCTTGATTCGGCAAGGGCAAAACACTTAGCATCATTGTCAATGGAAACTTTAACATTCCCTTTAGTTTCTTTCTCAACCATTCTCTTCAGGTTAAATCGCCCCATAATCCCGATATTCGGCAACCCTGTGACGGTACCATGGCTCACAAATCCAGGCACGCCTATCCCAATCGCTTTGGGATTTTGAGAAACTCCTTTCAAAACAGACACGATTTTTTCAACCAATTTTTTTACATTTTTTTTAGGGGTTGAAACTGTTTTTTGTTTGACAATTTTCCCCAGTTTAAACAGCGCGCAATGGATTTTTGTTCCGCCGACATCCACACCCAGCATTCATTCACCTTACCGGCTCGTATTTTTCGTATGATTTATTCAGCAAATAGGTGCGGATGAAGTTCATGGTATGGAAAGTTATGTATTTCACATAGCCCCATTTCTGCACCCGCCTCATGCTGACATAAACTGGAGCGTTAGGCTCATACACTACCTTGCCTGTCTTGTGCGCCTTCCTGACAAGGTCTGTGTCTTCCCCGGTGACAAGTTCAGGGTTGAACCCGCCTATCTTGTCATAGGTGCTTTTTCTGATGGTTAAATTGCTCCCTGCCACGAAATCTATCCCAATCAAAAAGAGAGCGTATGCAAGCCATTTTAGAAATTCAGCAAATGCATTTTCAATGAAATTCGATTCTGATGGGTTGGGCATTGCCGGACCATAGACCATTGCAACATGAGGGTCCTTAAATCTTTTGGCAATCCTTTCAATCCAATGGGGCGGAAAAACCGTGTCGGCATCGGTTGACATTATTATGTCCCCTTCACTTGCCCTTATGGCAGCGTTTCTGCCTGCCGAAATCGTCCGCTTGTGCTCAATGACAACCTTGTTGCCGAATTCCTTGGCAATATCGATGGTGCCATCGGTGCTGTCGCTGTCTGCCACGATGATTTCGTAAATCAGGTCGGTGCGCTGCTCGCTCAGCGAGTTGAGGCAGCGGGGAAGGTATTTTTCCTCATTCAGGGTGGGGATGATTACGCTGATGTGCGGAGAATTCGAATCTTTTGAACCATTGCCCTTAGCCATGAACTCAGTTAAGCAAACAATGTTATTAAGCGTTAGGATGTTCGACAAGTTGGTGGATATTGTTCACTCCAATTCTCTTCCTTTCAAATATTTGAAAATAAATGAAAGCAAGCTGACAAAAAATATACCTACTGCAAAAAAGTATTCTTTCATTACCATAGCAAGCACAAGGATGGCCAATTGATACGCCGCTAAAAAAAGACCTAACAGAATTATTGCAAGCAGCGCCAAAGTCGGCATTATGGTCTTGAACATTCTGAGCAACCCGCTCTCGCCATACGCATCAGATGGCGAAGCCACCAGCCATGGGACAATTACAGCAGGCAAAATCATCGCAATGCCAGCAACGAACAAAACAACCTAAAGCCGCAAACACACATTGGAGCCTTTCCACAATACCGCAGCCGTGTTATATCGTATTTTGCCCTAATTTTTTCCGCCTTTGCGTCTTCCCAACCCAGCAACCCAAGAAGTGTTCCCATATTTTTCACCTTATCAATATGACTCGGACAACAATAGTAGTAGTATCCATACTGATTTATATATCTTTTCATGCACAAATTAATACATGAAAACCATAACCTTAAGCGAAGACGTATATGACAAACTGGCAGAGCTCAAACATGAAATGAGCACCCGCAGCTTCAGCGAACTGCTGAGGAAAATTCTCAGCAAAGACAGGGTTGAATGGGTTTACAGATACGCTGGCAAATTCAAATTTAATAAAAAAAGAATGGCTGGTATAGAGTGGGGAAAATGGGGATAAGCATTTTGCTGGATACTTCGGCGGCTATTGAGTATTTTGAAAACAGCAATGAAAAAGTAGCCAGCGCGATCAAGTCCGAGGATTTTTTTGAAGTGCTTATTTGCGGG
>MNVF01000087.1 GCA_001871535.1 Candidatus Micrarchaeota archaeon CG1_02_49_24 | reverse complement strand
GTCGATTCAAACTGGCTCAATCTGTGTACTGTCAGCCTTGCTGACAGTTGAATGCACCAGATGGTGCATAGCTCGGCGACTGCTGTCGCCGATCGCCTGCTGGCTTTTCAGATGCTCCTGTTGGAGCATATCTCGACGCCTGCTGGCATCGATCACCTGCGGGTGAAAATCTCGCCGACTGTTGTCGCCGATTGAATCGCGCTGTTGCGCGATAGCTCGAGCAGACAAAGTCTGCTCGATGGGCTCTTCGTAAAATCTGATTCGAAAATCAATTTCGCCCGCAGGCAATCAATGGCTTTGCCATTGAGCTATCGGCGAACCTTGTTCGACGAGCTATGCTTCATCGAGCCGAAGGCGAGAGCTATGCACCAGCAGATGCATTCAATCAGAAGCATTCAATCGACCATCAAGGTCGATTCAACTCTGCCACTCCGCGATAGCACGTCATTGACTGCTGCGACAGTCAATCCGCGAAATTCCGCATTCAAATGCAGCGATGAGCCGAATGTTTCACATTTAAGCAAGTAGGAAACCGAAATGTTTTTGGTTGCCTCGTGGCATTGAAGGGGCTTCCTGGAGACGTTCGCTTTCATCCTTTTCCTGTTGCAACAATTCATTGAGCTGTTTTTCTAGTGCCTGGCCAATCAGGAGTTTGGCATTCACAAGCGCTGACAATTTCCTCTGGCCGAATGGTGAATAATCATCAGCAGTTTGACGAATCCCAATGTCAAGGCTGCCGGCCACAAATTCCAAATCCCTGAGACCCAGGCAGCGAACCCTTCCCTTTTGCCCAAGGTTGGTGAAAAATTCATCTGCCATCCTCAGGATTTCCGGGTCATCCGTCTTGCGCAGGGCTTCTGCCATTGGCTCGGCTGCATACCGTATGTAACTGCCAATCCCTGCCCCGGCGCCTGCAAGCTGCCATACGATTTCAACTGCATCACGGCAAGTTCTGTCAATTTCATCTGCAACTAGCAGAACCCCGCGAACCGCGCAAAGGGCATGCCAGGCAATCGAATGACCGGTAAATGCGACATCCACTCTGTCAACCCTGGCGACCAGCGGCTGCCCGGCATTGCCCTCGTAAAATTCCATCCTTGAAAGTGCGCCATTTTCCCTTTCATAAAGCAGGCCCCTCATTTTTTTGGCTGCCATGAAAAATAATTTTCTCTGAGAATCAATATCCATGTGGTTAGCGGAAATCCTTGCAGCCGCGAGCCAGTAGGTGAATTGTTCCTTGGCTGTTTTCAGTTCTCTTGATTCGGATACGCGATTGCTCATTATTTTTTCAGCCAGGCCGGGCTGGCTGAGCAATTCCTCAACTGACATATGCCCATTCATTCGCCATGGATGTTTCGGGCGGACAGTGCCTTTCCTTGGTCCTTCGGCAAGCGGCTTGGCAGGGACAGGGACAATTGAATGCGGCTGATGCTTAGAGGTTGGCTTTAGCTGGGGCTGATTCCCAAGAACCTTTGGCAGTGCAAATTGGGTGCCGGCAAATGTCCCGATGAGCGCGCATGCAGCTGCACCTGCAATCATCCATGCAGTTTTCCTCGCCCTTGGGCTTACGCTTGAAAATGCCAATTCCATAATGAAAACCTCAGTTGTTTTGTCTGCTTATTAAGTTTCAATTCCGAAAGCTGCGCACATGCTGGCTTCATGCTCTTTAGAGACTACGACAGTGAACTCCTCGCTCGAGGCAAGCAAGGCATCTGTCGGGATATGGCACTCGTCTAAAATTTGCTCCAATTTCAAGGCAATGCCTATCATCCTGCCTTCAAAATTACCTTTTGCTGAAAATATCATGCGGCCATCCAATACAGCCATCCCAAAATCAATCCCATCCTGTTTAAGGTATTCATTTGCAATGTCAACAAGGACGCCGCCTGCATCCGGATATTTCTCCTCAACGCAAACCAGTTCAATCATCTTGCCGCCCAGATTAAGAGCCAATGGGGTTCCATTTTCTGTCAACCTGCCTATAATTTTTACAGCCACTCCTGGAGTGGGCTCAAGCGCAGGCCCGAAAAAGACATAGCCGGTTACGCTCTTTGGTTTTTCAATTTTCAGAGGCCTTGAATCATGCGCATCAATTGGCTCTTCGGTGCCCACAGGCCCTGAATCAAGCCCTCCAAATATGCTAGGGCCGTTATAACGGGTTGGCGGCTCCTGCTGGACAAGGGCATTCATCGTGCCGGAACGTTCGCATATCCCTTTAAGGATTTTTAGCAATTCTCGCTCATATTGCTTTTCAGCCAAAACAACCGCTTCACTTTCCACGATAAACAGCCTTCTTATCCTACAGCCAGACTCCTCTGCTTCGTCCAAAGCACTGCGCAATAAGGATGCATTGAAGCCATTGGCGCCAAACGGGATTTTCAATGCTCTAAGACCTGGAACAACATCGCAGTTCACGTCTTCTAATTCATCATACAATGGCCTGAGCCTTGAATTTATCTCGCGTATATATCGCCTTGGGGCATCAACCCTCGTAGTGTCTGCACCTAAATTAAGATTGCTTAAACAGATTATTGGTTGTTTGCCGCCTGCATGCAAAGCAGCTGCCAGTATGGGAAGCAACTTCTCTGACCCTACAGCAGCCCGAAATTTAAACACATCAACCTCAACACTAGCAACCTGCTTGCCAATAGACTCCCAATTGCCATAAACCACCTTGGTTCCTGCCAGCCCTGTGCTCAGGTCGGCTGGCCAATCGGTCACATATAACGTTTTTCTTTTTTCTAAAAATTGTCCAAGAGCCGGTATGGCCGGCCGTGCAATCACCTGTGCCCCGTTCAGGTTGGCAACGACTGCCGTTGCAAAATCAATCACATGGAGGACAAGCGCATTGGGATATCTTTTTGGTGGGCCTGTAAACACTCCGCCAACATCCTTTACAAGAAGAACGAAACCTACCCCCATGCCAAGGCGAATCGCCGTCAAATCAGACCCGCCCCTGTCGGAAACACGCACCACATGCTCCCTGTCCATCCCGATAAACCCGGGCACGACAATGAACTGGTTTGATTTCATCAGCTTAAGAAACGCACTAAATCTGTCATCCATATCTTTCAAAAAACCGCCCGAAACCTCTAATGGCCAATGCGGCTTGTCGCATATGAATCCCTTGCTTTCCAGGATAAATTTTTTAAGCGCGTCCAGGTCAATCTCTTCTCCCTGCATGAAATTCCTGACAACAAAATCAACAATGGCTGCATATGCCTTTCTTGAATCCGCAGGCTCACGCTTGATTGGGGGCATGACAACACAGGAGTTGCCGGCCATATCGGACAGCATGCAGCCGGCATATATTGCAGCCATCATCTCACCTGCGCCTACGACAGCGCTATCCAAAATAATGTCATGCTCACTGGCAAGCCTGTTCAATTGCATTGCCATATCGGCATATTCCGAAACCCCGCTCAGATTATATGCTTGCCATTGATCACGCGCTGCAATAAGCCTGTTTGTAAGTTTGTCTTCTGCCCCCCCGAAACCTCCTGGGGCGGAATAAACAGCAACACACTTGAATCTTGAATCCCTGTTGCCATGGTCAACCATAGGGCAAATGGTTCCTTGGAAAAGAGTCCCTATTCTTACAGCTGGGTCATTGGTGGATATTACACTGCCCCCGAATTTCGCAACAACCCGTGCGCCCGGGGGCAAATAAATTTTATGTGCCGGAGCACTTGCCCCTGCGTGTGCTGATAACATATATACTACCCAATTAGTTTAAAACGTGGGAGTTTATACAGTTTTTGGTTAAAATAGCCTTTATTTGCGCTCCCAACGACAGTTATTTATAAATCACTGGTTGGGCCGGTGATAATCGTGCCGGGAGTGCCAAGGGATTTTGGTGAAGAGACTTGAACGCTGAAATTAAGAAACGGGTGCCAGTGCTCATGAAGAGCCCTGCGCGCTTTCCCCTGAAGAAGCTGGGCTATCCCTAAAATTTCGCCAACCTGGTCCATTGAAACAGACTTAATGATTTTTGCATCTGTGTCTTCCTTAGGATCGCCGGACCAAATTGCCCCGGTGTCTTTAAGAAAAACAAGATTAACTGGCGGAACCTTCTTGCGTATTTCCATTAACTCATCAATGCCCAATGATTCAAGCCCTTTGCCAGTCCTGCCAAATCTGTTGAATGCCTCCTGCCAGAACAAAATTGATGCAACCGCAAGCCCAACCACGGCTGCTGTGCAATCAGTGCCTCCCTTCCCAAGAGTTGTGAGATAGACATGCCTACCAAGACCGGTTGATTTCCCCCCAAATCCGGGAAGTATGAACGAATATATATTTGGATAGTGCCCCAGCATCCTAAACGTCCTCTCCAAGGTAGGCAACCATAAAATATTGGCATTGCCAGGGTGAAAATCAGTTACAATCGGAAAATAGGTCCTTCTAAGGGTCAACCCAATAACCCTTCGCGTCTCATTTAAGTTCGCACCAATCATACGCGAATGGAGCGCACCCTGGAGAATGGGAGCCGCGAGCACTTCGCCCATATGTATTACCGCATCAACATCCTTGAGCCATTCAAACATTGCCCTGTTCAGGATTGCAAAATCTAAAGCAGGCATCTGGCCTATCGGATTATTTTCAGGAGTTTGGCTCTCAGTCTCAACCCATGCCCGTGAGAATGCAAGTGCGCCTAATTCGCCATATTTTGCTTTTATTTGGGTTATCAGATGCTGATGCGCATCCGAATCAGGGATATATCCCCAGGGAAGAATCCCGCTAGTTTCTGTAATTGTTCTTAATTGTTCAGTTGTGCCCCCCATTGCAGAAACCACGCATACCTGCCTCCGGCTTCCATCCGGCCTAAGGGTTGAAACAAGAGCTGCTGAAAGTTCGGGGATATGATTGACTGGCCCGCCAGGAGTTGTTCCCGCCAATATTTTGCCGCCTAACTTATAGACGCCAAACTCTTCAACTCCTCCGCAAAGTGTGGGCCTATGCAAATTGGCAGCCAACATGTTACATATATCGTTGCGGGTAGCAGCCATTGAGACCCGCCTATCAGTTTGCCTAGTCATAATCATGCAATCACTTCGTAAATTTTAATTTTGGGGATACCCCTGCGATAATATTTGTAAATGTGGGAGTTTATATCGTTTTTGGTTGGGAACCGTTGAAAATCCGCACTGTTTATGCACCTTTCTTTGACTGTCGGGCAATGTTTGTTTGCGAGAGTGTGAGGCTGATTTACAGGCTGGCTGCCAACATTTGTTTAACAGGCCGCATGTTTGCTTATGTTTAAGTGAAAAACAGGTTAAAAACCTATTGCCAAACTGAATTTTCGTTCTCACTGGAACATTCAATTATAAAAAACCCGGCTGCCAAACAAATTTCATGGTAACGGCCATTGCAACCCCAAATATAGCCCTTGTGAAATACTGGGGCAAGAAGGATGAAAACCTAATCATCCCCATGAACAGCAGCATATCCCTCACACTGGACGAGCAGCTGAAATGCATTGCGGAAGCAGAATTTGCGAACGGAAAGGATGAGATGGTGGTGAATGGCAAGCCGGCAAGGGTAGACGATTACCGTGTCTTGGATTATGTGAGAAAGCTGGCAGGCATTGACAAACGGTTCAAAATAAAGTCAGACACCTGGTTCCCGGTTGCCGGGGGGCTGGCGAGCAGCGCTGCCGGGTTTGCCGCGATTGCGTTTGCGCTTGCCGCACTGCTTGAGGAAGAGGAAGGGATTGAATTGTCCATAAAGGACATTTCAAGGATTGCAAGGATGGGCTCTGGCAGCGCCTGCAGGAGCGTGCTCGGCGGCGCGGTGGAATGGCTCGCAGGCACCAATGATGAAACATCATATGCAGTCCAGCTCGTGCCGTTCGAGGGGGTGGAGCTGGTTGACGTGATAGGCATACTCAGCCATGAGGAAAAGAAATTTTCGTCAAGGGCAGGGATGCAGATGACAGTGAAAACAAGCAAGCTGTATAGGGAGAGGATGAAAACGGTTGGGGAGCGCATTGAAAAGGCCAGGGCAGCGCTGAAAGAAAAAGATTATGAAACGCTTTTTGCGGAAACCATGGCTGACAGCGACAGCATGCACGCATGCATGATGGATACCCAGCCGCCATTGAACTATTTGAATGAAAAATCGCTTGAAATAATCAGGCGTGTGAATGGGCTCAACGAAAAAGAAGGCAGAATCGTTTGCGGATATACTTTTGACGCAGGGCCCAATGCCCACATAATAACAGAAAGCAAAAATGCGGCTGACGCTGAAAAATTGTTCGGCGGGATTACAGATGAGATAATCATTGCAACAGTAAGCTGCGGGCCAAGGGTGCTGGGATAATGGATGAAACAACAGGGGTTAAGGCTCCGGGAAAGATTTTGTTGGTTGGCGGCTATTCGATACTGAAACAAGGGAACATTAGCTATGTGGTTTCAATTGACAAATATGTTCATGCCTGCGCGCAGAAGAAAAGCAGCGGTGATGCAAACAGGAATCCGGCCGTTGAATTGAAGTCATTTGGGGCAACGGGGGAATATGATACGGATTTGTTTGGGCCGAAAACACCCGAGTTCAAGTTTGCAAACAGGGCCATTTGGACATTTTACTCGATTTACAGGGATTTTGAAAGGGACGTAATCCTGGAAACATGGAACGACAGCGCGTTTGGAGCGCCGGCGGGCAAGACAGGGTTAGGGAGCTCGGCTGCCAGCGTTGTGGCCATGGTTGGCGCGCTCTTCAGGCACCACTTTGGGGCACTGGATGTGAATACCATCCACGCTATTTCCCAATACGTCCATTACACGGTGCAGGGGGCTGGCAGTGGGTTTGACGTTGCAAGCGCATGCTTTGGCAGCATCAAATACAGCAGGTTCGGCCCTGGGTCTTTCAAGGGCAGGGCACCTGACAAGGTGGTTGGAGTGGAGCTTGACTGCACCATCGAGCCATTGCCTTTTCCAGCTGATTACGGCATGCTCTATATACCGCTGGGCAAATCCGTGAGCTCGGCCGAAAGGATTGCAAAAATTAATGTTGGGGAAAAAAACCTGGATGCGCTCAATGAGGCCAACATAAAATGCATCGAATCCCTCTACAGCCCAAAGGAATTCTTCAGGGAGATGCGCACGGGCAGGGACATCCTTGAGGGCATGGCAAAGGAGGCCGGCTTTGCATTGCTTGAGCCGCAGGACAGGCAGCTCCTGGAAAAGCTTGATAGGGAGGGGCTGGCGGTTTCGCCCGGGGCCGGCGGCGAGAGCCTGGTGTTTCTGGCAGCTGACGAGGGAAGCTGCGACAAGGCAAAGGAGATTATTAATGAGTCCGGGCTCAAATACATCCAATTGGGTGAAGCAATAGGACTGAGGTATGTGGTTTAAAATTTTGGGTTGCGAGTTACGGGTTCCGATGACCTTTTGGAACGACCCGAGCCTTCAAGGAATCGCCCTGTGGCTCGGGCGTCGGTGCCGCCGACAAGTGCCAATCCATGCGGCACTCGTTCCGGAAGGTCAGAGCACTAATTCCCGGAACTCAAAACTCGGAACCGAAGACCCGGTTGTGAGTGGCTTCATATGTTTGACTTGAACGAACTTGACGAGCTGGTGGATAAGATATACCGGGGGGGGGCAGAGGGCCACGGCCCGGACCATGCCAGGTTCGTGATGAAGGAGGCTGGCAGGATATGCTTTGCGCTCACTAATGACAAGGAGCATTCCAAGCTTGCGGTGATTGCGGCCGCCTTCCATGATTTTGACCGGGGAAAGGCAGGCCCCGGGCTGGCTGCAAAATTTGCCGAAGGTTGCCTGGCTGGCAAGCTGCCTGAGGAGGAAATTGCAATTGTAAAGAGTGCCATCATGGCCCATACATTCGGCATTGAGATTGAGAGTGGCCAGGTGGTGCTGAAGCCGGACCCTGAGAGAAAAAGCAGTGTGGAGATTGCGCTCTTCCTGGCTGACAAGCTGGAGCAGATTGGCGAAAAGGCAATTGGCAGGAGGAACAGGTTCCTGGCTGAAGTGCTCCAGGTGTGCAGCATGCGGACCTGCGTCAGCTACTGGAACGAGCGCGTCAGGCGGCTGGAAAAGGAGTTTACAAGATATTACCATATCCTTGAGCCGCTCTACCCCTCAGTGAGGCATGATGTGGAGATTGTTGGCGGCTACGCCAGGGCGCTGGAAAGGGGCGAGCTCGAGGCAGTGGAGCGGCTGATGGATGCGTTTGCGGCAAAATGGAGCCTTATCACTGTGTCATCGCCCACCAAGGTGATATTGTGCGGAGAGCATTTTGTGGTCCATGGCAAGCCGGCCATCTCCATGCCCACATCAATCAGGAATCTTGCAACCTTGACTAAAAATGAGGATGGTGCAGTGCGCATCCTGGCAGATTTCCTTGATGAGAAAATCGAATTTGTGATTGGGGAATATGCATCCGGGGAAGCTTCGGAACGCGCTGCTAATGGAAATGGCAAGGCAGGAGCCATTGAATTCGTTGCAGCCCTGGTGAGGAAGCTCAGGGACACGCTGAAAATCAGGGAAGGCCTGGCAATTGCCGTAAGGGTGAAAGGATTCAAGGGGCTGGGCAATTCTGCGAGCATAAGCGCATCCCTGGTCTATGCATTCCATCTTGCCAGGGGCTATCCCAGGGAATATCTTGAGGGAAGCGAGTTCAGGAAAAAACTGCTCCAGCTGGTCCACGAATCAGAGGAGATTTCCCATGGCAGGGCAAGCGGCATCGATGCCACAACCGTGGTAATGGCAAGGCCACTGCGATTCCAGAAGGGCACCGAGCCGTTTGAGATTGCGCTTGAATGCCCGGAGGGGTATGTGCTGGCAATAGTTGACACCTATATTGATTGCAGGAACACCACCAGGGAATTGGTGGAGAAATTCACCAAAAACCTTGAGCAGATGGGTGACGATGAGAGAATGGAATACCTTGAAAAATACGACAAGGCATTGATGATGTTCGCTGCAGGGAAATGGAAGGAGGCATTTGAGCTGAACCAGAGCCTGTTGGGAATTGTGACTTCGGACGGGGCGAGGAAAGCCATTGAAGCAGCAAAGCCGTTCGGGGCTGCGAAAATCACCGGGGCTGGGGGCGAGGGCGGGGCCGTGATTGCGCTGGTGAATGATTTCGGCAAATTCAGGGAAACCGTTGAATCCATGGGGTTCAAGGTGTATCGGTTTGAGATTGATACGGCTGGCGTGCAGGTTGAGACTATAAGCTGAACGCACACACGGAGCCATATTTTTAAGTTATGATTACCTGGTGATTGATAGGAGTGGAAGCGTATCCTTCTGCGACATCATGAGCATAAATGGCAGAACAAAGTGGCAAGAATACCTGCATGTCCCGCTTCCGGCAATCAGGGATTAGGCACCAATAGCACTATATTTAAAAAAAGGACTAGTCATAAATATCAATTGATAATGCAACTGTTTATTTGGTAGTATACTTTTTCTTTTCCCGAAGCTTTTCTTTTTTATAAAAAGAAAAGGCTCTTTTGAATAATGAGGACTGAATGCACAGAATTGCTGATTGTAAACTAAAAACCGATTGAGAGGTGGAAAAATGAGCAACAAACTAGAAGGACAACAGGTATTGGTATTGCCAGAAGGCTCTTCGCGGGTGCTAGGCAGGGATGCCCAGCGGACGAACATCGCGATTGCCTATGCAGTGGCAAACGTAATCAGGACCACCCTTGGCCCAAAAGGCATGGACAAGATGCTGGTTTCCGAATTAGGAGACATCGTGATTACAAATGACGGCGCCACCATCCTTGAGGAAATGAACGTGGAGCACCCGACGGCAAAATTGCTTGTCGAGGTTGCAAAAACACAGGACAAGGAAGTGGGCGACGGCACCACAACCGCAGCCATGCTTACGGGCATGCTGCTCAAAAAGGCAGGCGACCTGCTTGACCAGGGCATCCATCCCAGCATTATAATCAGGGGCTATGACATGGCTGCAAAGGAGTGCATTGCAGCGCTTGACAAGATAAGCAAACCGGTGACTTTGGCTGACACTGAAATACTCCTGAGAATCGCCGAGATTTCCATGGGCTCCAAGGCAGTGGGCGTAGGCGAGGGAAAATCATTCCTTGCTGGCATAGTGGTCAAGGCAGTGACGCAGGTTGCTGAAAAGGACGGCAAAACCGGCAGCGTGAAGATTGACGCCGAGTTCATCAAGATTGAGAAGAAGGCAGGCGGCGACATCAAGGACACCACGCTTATCAACGGCGTGCTGATTGACAAGGAAGTCGTGCACCAGGCAATGCCAAAGAAGGCGGAGAAGGCAAAGATTGCGCTCATAGACTGCGCGCTTGAAATCGAGAAAACCGAGATTGATGCGAAGATAGAAATCACTTCGCCGGACCAGATGCAGGCCTTCCTGAACCAGGAGGAGAAGATGCTCAAGGACATGGTCGGGAAGGTGACGAAATCCGGAGCCAGCGTGCTCTTCTGCCAGAAGGGAATTGACGATGTTGCCCAGCACTACCTGGCAAAGGCAGGCATAATGGCAGTGAGACGCGTCAAGAAGAGCGACATGGACAAGCTGGCACGGGCAACCGGCGCACAGCTCGTGACCACCCTGGATGACCTGAGCGAGAGCCAGCTCGGCTACGTAGGCATAGTCGAGGAGAGGAAGATCGCCGGCGAGCAGATGATTTTCATCGAAGAGTGCAAGCACCCCAAGTCAGTGACGCTGCTCATAAGGGCGAGCACAGACCATGTAGTGAATGAGGGCGAGCGCGCCATCAAGGATGGCATAGGCGCAGTCAGAAGCGTGATCGAGGACGGCAAATATGTCACAGGCGGCGGCAGCATTGAAATGGAGCTCTCAAAGCACCTGCAGGAATTCGCTGCGAAGACAAGCGGCAGGGAGCAGCTCGCAATCCAGGCGTTCGCAGAGACGCTCGAATGGGTGCCGAGGACGCTGGCTGAGAACTGCGGCATAGACGCCATCGATGCGCTCGTAAGCCTGCGCTCCAAGCACAAGGAGGGCAAGGCAACCTTCGGGGTTGAGGTCTACAGCGGCACGATTGACGACGTTGCCATGCTGGGCGTGCTTGAGCCTGCCAAAATCAAGAAGCAGGCAATCCAGAGCGCCTACGAGGCTGCGAAGATGATTCTCCGCATAGACGACATGATTAGCTCGAGGGCAAGGGCGCCCTCAGCACCACCCGGCGGAATGGGTGGCATGGGCGACATGGATTAAAGAGGGAAGGGAAATTAATTCCTTCTTCTTTTTCTCTTTTTATTTATTTTTATTTCTCTTTTTTTGCTTTCATTCGTTCCTAATTTCAACTCTTGCAAAAAGCACACAAATCACAGCCCCTACAAATACGGCCGCGCTTCTCATAAGGACATCAAGCATCTGGGAAGAAAATGGATTCCCGGCCAAGCTCAAGATTATTAACAGAACAATCATAGCTATGGAGAATATCACGTAAATCACATTAACTGCACCAATGAACACGCACAGCGTTAGATACATGGAATAAACAAACATAATTGAACCGATGCCGCCAGGCCCCGCGGGTAAATGTGCCTTTAGCCACCAGCTCATCTATACCATCCCACAAAGGGAGCTTGATTCGTTTGCGGATGGACGGCAAGAACAAATGAAATAACGGCACTGAAACAAGCAGTAGCAGGAGGCCGGCTATTATTATTGCATCCCAATAATAATTAGGATTGGCTGAAACTAACGAGATTACCAGAGGGACAATGGATAATATGAAGAAAACGTGGTTCGCTAACTGAAGCAAAGGTTTCTCTAATAATTTGTGCAATATGCTATCCCGCATTAACTCGGAGTGCCAGAACGGGTCAGGATATTTAGATGTCATCCAAATCGCGTATATAATTGGAACCTTTTATTTTATTTAGTTTGACTGCGACACATTAATGTGGAAACCATGGAAAAAATCGCCGGCAGCAGCCGGCGGGCTATCTTCCAACAGGAAGATTCAATCGCCGATGGGATAAGCATGATTCAGGCAGAGGACAGGCTATCGTCAAATATCTATGTAGTTGAAGGAAAGGGTAAGGAGGCTAGTGAAAAGGAGATTATGCTCATTGACACAGGCGATGGGAAGACAGACATAGCGCGCATCATTGGGAAAAAACCTGCGCTTGTGATTCTGACACACAATCATTATGACCATTCCCAGGGAGTTAAGGAAGAATGGAACGTTTATTTGCACCCGAAGGATTTTGAGGAACGGGAGTTTGCCTATGTGCCAAAGAATGCTAAAAAAATAAATTTTGAATCCATAATATTCCATGATTTTGAATTGGAGAGTTACAATACGCCCGGGCACACGCCGGGAAGCATTGTGCTTCTGGAGAAAAAAACAAGAATACTGTTTTCAGGGGATACGCTATTTGCCAATGGCTGCCCCGGCAGGACTGACCTGGAAGGCGGAAACGAACGGGACATGGAAAAAAGCCTGGGGTTTTTGGAAACATTGGATTACAGGATATTGTGCCCGGGGCATGACCAGATTGAAAGAAAAGAAAGGTAATGTTATGGGCGATTTGGCAAAAGAGATTGCAATGGAGCGGATTGCTATTTTGCTCGATTTATGCGAGCAGCACAAAGGCAATGGCGAGCTTTGCAAATATTACGTGGGCCTCGTCTGGAAGCTAGTCATGAGACACAAGGTGAAGCTGCCCAAAAAGGTGAAGCTGCGGTTCTGCAAGCACTGCAAGGGATATTTCGTGCATGGCAAAAACGTGAGGGTCAGGCAGAACACGAATAAGAAGCTTATGGAATATTTATGTGAGTGCGGAAAAACAACATACGCAAAATATGGAAGACATGGGGACAGGAAGACCTGTGGAATGCAGCACCGCCATGCGGTGCGGGAAGACTACTATGCTAAAACTTAGCGATTCTGACAGGGAACTGCTGAAACGGCCCATTGGCGAGCTCATAGATGAGGCTGAATTTACCAGAAGGACTGCCAAATGCAGACCAATCATCGTGGGCGATGCCTGCTGCAAGACAGCCATTGAGCACGGAATCGCGCCCTGGATAGCCGTCTTGGACTGGAGATGTATGCGCACAGATGTGGATGCCCGGACAAGGAAGCTCTTGCTGGACTTTGTTGCCGGCAGGCCTGAGAGCCAGGTTTATAGGCTGGCCAACCCGCCGGGCCACCTGAATGAGGAGGCACTGGAGCTGGCAAAGGAGCTTGCCGGGAGTAAAGAGGGCGGCATATTGATAATAGATGGGGAAGACGATTTGGTTGCGCTTGCATTCGTCAGCGCCTGCAGCGAAGGCGACTTGTTTTACGGCCAACCGAAAGAGGGCATTGTGCATGTGAAGATTGATGGAAAAAGCAGGGAGTTGGCAAACCGCGTGATAAGCAACATGAATAGAGGATGATGGTTGGTTATACCAAAAGGTTTTAAACCAAAGAGTATAACGAAAACTGGCAGAGCCATGTGTGCCCTTTTTGAGTGTGCGCATGTGTTTATTTGTGTTCCCCCACACAAATATCTTTTGGAAATGCATTAGTGAACTACCACCCGATCAGATTTTCCGAAGAGCCTCTCTCGCTGATGCGAGAGACCCTGCACAATGTGCAGGGTATGAAGGCTCATTCGCAAATCCAGTTTTCGCTTGATAGCGATTGAATCTTGCCAGTTGGAAGATAGCTCGTAAAGTCCTGCTGGACTTTCCGAAAATCTCAA
>MNVF01000091.1 GCA_001871535.1 Candidatus Micrarchaeota archaeon CG1_02_49_24 | reverse complement strand
GAGAATCTGATTTTATCGTGCAAGCTTGGGGTGAATTGAATGCATTCCATGACATGTTGGAGCGAGTGCTCCGAGATTGCAA
The DNA here is from genome assembly GCA_001871535.1 of Candidatus Micrarchaeota archaeon CG1_02_49_24. Taxonomy (GTDB): domain Archaea; phylum Micrarchaeota; class Micrarchaeia; order Anstonellales; family UBA8471; genus UBA8471. The sequence goes on along the minus strand of MNVF01000091.1, from coordinate 13,711 downwards.
AAGTGACAGGAGCACCGTGACACGTTAGAGCGACCCAAGCCCAATAGCGAACATTGGCTCGCTTGGGCGTCGGGGTCGCCAAACACCAACACATGGTGCGACCCTCGCTCGAACGTGTCAAGCCAACGCCACAAAGTTCTGCTGTGAAGGCGTTGGTCGCTCCGACATGTCACAGTCTATGACATGAATTCGCCAGTTGGCATTTCAGATGCTTCTGTTGGAGCATATCTCGACGCCTGCTGGCAAAAAGCTAACAGGCGATGACCAGTGGTGGTGCGAGCTTATTTACACTTTTGTGAGATGTGAGTCAATGGGTATGGCAAAAAGACAGGATGATGCGGCTAATAAGGGCACCTCCGGCGAAAAGAAATTTGACAAGCATGACAAGAAGCCCGAGAGAAGGGAAAAGGCGCGCAGCGTTAAGGGAATCGTGCGCCTTGGCAACATTGATATTGATGGAGGCCTGCCAGTCATGCGCGCTATTTGGCAGGTGAAGGGCATCGGCCCAACATTGGCGTCTGTTTTGGGAGACATAATCTGCCAAACTTTGGGCATTGACCCAAAAATGCAGTTGGGCGATCTCACTGAGGTTCAGATTGAACAGATTATCGAGATACTTTCAAACCCCGCAAAGTATGGCGTTCCAGCATATTTTCTCAATAGGCAGCGGGAGCGCGACAGCGGCGAGGCGCACCATTTAATCGGCAACGACCTTGTTTTCGCAACCCACCAAGACATTGAATATGAAAAAGAATCTTTCACCTGGAAAGGCTTTAGGCATGCATACGGTCAAAAGGTCCGCGGCCAGCACACCAGGACCACGGGCAGGAAAGGCATGGCAGTCGGTGTGCTGAGAAAGGGCCTTATCAAGCCCGTAGAGGCACCGGCAGGCGCGCCAGGGGCGCCTGTAGCGCCAGGGGCTGCAGGCGCAGCAGCGCCAAAGGGGCCCACTGTGAAGGCAGGCGCATCTCTGGCAGCAGGCGCAAAGCCAGAGGCAAAGAAAGATGCAAAGCCAGCCCAGAAATAATGGTTTCGATGACATGTCGGAGCGACCCGAGCCCTCATGAAATTGTTCTGTGGCTCGGGCGTTGGTGCCGCCCACAATTCGCATATCATGTGGCACTCGCTCCAACATGTCAGAGTTCCGGGTTGTGAGTTCCGAATTTCGTAACCCGAAACTGTATATGGTGATTATCTTGGGAGATCCTAAAAAACCAAAAAAGAGATATGAATCGCCCAAAAAAGTATGGGACCTGGAGCGTATCTCCACAGAATCCAAACTCATCAGGCAATATGGCTTGAAGAGCTCGCGCGAGCTCTGGACATTTGCCACGCGCGTCAAGAAATTCAGGCGCTATGCAAGAGAACTTCTTCCCCTTGGGGAAGATGGAGTTGAAAAGGCAAAGCCCATGATTGCCAGGCTTGTCAAATTTGGCATACTAACAGAGCAGACGCTCGATGGCATCCTTTCACTCACCACGTCAGATCTCCTGGACAGGCGGCTCCAATCGCTCGTGTTCAAGAAAGGGTTTGCCAAAAGCATCGCACATGCGAGGCAGCTCATAACCCACGGTGCGGTGACAATCAAAGGCAGGCGAATTACAGTGCCTGGCTATTTAGTGAGTGTGGATGAGGAGCCGGCTGTTGCTGCGCGCGTTTCCGCTTGATTTGGTGATATTTGTGTCTGAAAAAGCTGAAAAAAAGAAATCTGAGAAGAAAGAAAAAGTTGAGACGGCAGAGCATGCCCATGAGAAAAAAAGAGAGGAAGCTGTGAAGCCAACTGAAGGGGCTGTGCCTACTGATGCATCTGTCCCAAAGGAAGCCAAGGCAGGCTCTGGCGATGAGCCGCCCAAGCCGCCGCCGCCTGCCGCCGCCCCTGCACCAGCAGGTGGCGCGCTCGGTGCGGTGCCAGCATCAACAGCTCCTGCCCCGGATATGAGGCCCCGCAAGTTCAGGTGGGCTCTTGCAAATATATATTCCTCAAAGAATAATACCATTATTACTGTTACCGACTTAAGCGGTGCGGAAACATTCGGCTGGGTGAGCGGCGGGCTCGTGGTAAAAGCAGACCGCGAACAGGGAAAGCCCTATGCAGCCATGATAGCTGTCCAGAAAATTGCGCCAGAGCTCAGGAGCAAGGGCATCACAGGTCTTCATATCATGGTGCGCGCACCAGGAGGTCATAAATCAAAGATTCCCGGAGTCGGTGCACAGGCTGCCATCAGGGCGTTTGCAAGGACTGGCTTCAGGATAGGCCGGATTGAAGATATCACTCCAATCCCGACCGACACAACCAGGCGTGCCGGCGGACGGAGAGGCAGGAGGGTATAACTGTCTTGGGTCTAGAGTCTCGTGTTCCGAGTTTCGAGACCTTAGGACATTAATGTGGAGGGTATAATAATGAAAATCATTAAAGAAACCGAAAAGATTCTGGAGTTCGAAGTCGAGTGCATGACCTCTGAGGCAAATGCCATGAGGCGCACCATAATCGGCGGCCTTCCAATCTATGCTATAGACAAGGTGGTTTTCTACGAAAACAATTCCACATATTTTGATGAGTTCATTGCCCACAGGATAGGCCTGGTGCCGATGAAGATCCCTATGAAGGCAACTGAGGATTCCGAGGAAGTGATGCTCACCCTGAATGTATCCGACAGGAATGTTTATTCACGCGACATAAAAGGCGAGGGCGACATTAAGGTGGCCAACGGTGACATACCTATAGTCAAGCTCATAGAGAACCAATCGGTGCGCACTGAATGTATTGCACGGGTCGGCCTTGGCAGGGCACATGCCAAGTTTCAGGCTGGCATCGCAAGCTATACCAAGGTCAGCGATGGGAAATTCAAGTTCATGGTAGAATCCTTTGGCCAGATGAAGGCAAAGGATATGGTGCTTAAGGCAATTGACCTTATCCAGGCTAACCTGGAGAAAGTTGAGAACGCAGTAGAATAGGTCTAATCGGGATATTTAACCCTTTTAAACCTCCCCGCAGACAATAATAGTCTACAGTTCTCAGTTTACAGGTTTACGGAAAACCCAAGACTGATGGCTGAAAACAGGCCCTCTCTTTTTGCACAAAAGAGATGCACATTTTGTCGATGGCAAAATTGAATGCACTCATTTGCGCATTCGGGACCCTTGGGCGAGAAAAAGTAAAAGTGTAAACTGTAGACTGAAACCTATTATTTGCGGGGGTGGCAGAGCCTGGCCAAATGCGTAGGACTGAGGCTCCTATGGTATAGCACCTGCAAGGGTTCAAATCCCTTCCCCCGCATGTGTTCATGCATTGGAAGGTTTTGCCCCTGATGGCAAAAACCCGTCAACTGCTGATGCAGTTAACGGTTCCTTCCCCCGCATGTGTTCATGCATTGGAAGGTTTTGCCCCTGATGGCAAAAACCCGTCAACTGCTGATGCAGTTAACGGTTCCTTCCCCCGCAAGAGCCCTCTCTTTTCACAGAAAAGATTGGATTCTCCTGCGGAGAAAGCTCTTGAATCTGTTGATTCAAGAGAGCGTTCACGGATAAAAAGGTTAAGCGACCGACGCCACCGGCGAAATCGTTGCGCGTCGGCTTTGGGGTTGCCATTTTGCATTCCTTTGGGGCAAACCTCGCTTATACCTTTTTAAGAAAAGGTAAAAGTGCCCGAAACTGGAAACTGAAAACCCGAAACCGTTATGGTGAGTTAAATGGCATTGAAGATAAAGAGCGATAACATCGTGAAGAAAGGCGAGATAATTTCGCTTGTAAAGAGAAAATTAGGCGCCGGCAGAAGGCTTGCCGCCCTGCTCAATCGTCCCAAACGGAAAGGTGCCGGCGTCAATCTCTGGAAAATTGGCAAAAACAGCAAGCAGGGCGACGTTGTTGCAGTCCCGGGCAAGGTGCTGAGCGCAGGCGAACTAAGCCATTCAGTTACTGTTGCGGCGTTTGCATTCAGCGCAGGGGCAAAACAGAAACTTGAGAAGGCAGGCTGCAAGTGCATTGCCCTCTCCCAGCTTGGCGAAAAGGAGCTGAAAGCCGCGAAAATTATAATATAGGTGTTCTTTATGTTAATGATTAACGGAGAAGGCAAACTTGTGGGCCGCGTGGGGAGCCTCGTGGCAAAGGAGCTGATCAAGGGCTATCAAGTGTGCCTCTACAATGCAGAGAAGCTCATCATTTCAGGCAGCAAGACTAACCTGTTGCAAAAATACGTCACCCGCAGGAGCCTGAAGAATCAGGCGAACCCGGAGCATTCGCCCAAATGGTCAAATGTGCCCTATCTGCTCACAAAGCGCATCATCAGGGGCATGCTGCCCTGGAAAAGCAGGCGCGGCCGCGAGGCGTTCAAGAGGCTGCGCGTCTATAACGGCAAGCCCCACGGCGATCACAAGGGCAAGGAAATTGCATTTGAAACCGCAGTGCCGAAGAAATACATAACCATGATGGCGCTTTGCAGGTCAATCGGCTATGGTAAAAAAGAAAGCAGTTGATTGTTGTTTGGTGTCTGGAGTTCGGAGTCTGGAAGACGTGAAGACTCGAAGACGTGAGGACAATATTGTTGGTTGATGTTATGGTTGTTGCTGAAAAACCTAAGAAAGAAAAATCCAAAAAGCCGAAGAAGGACAAGCTGATTGTTGTCCGCGGCAAGAGAAAGGAAAGCATTGCATCCGCCTCCATCAAGAAAGGCAAGGGTGTTGTGCGCGTGAATAAGCGCCTGCTTTCAGCCATTCCAGATTTTTCCCAAAAATTGATAATGGGCGAGCCGATAGTGCTGGCCGGCGATGTTGCCATGGCTGTTGACATTGACGTGACGGTCCGCGGCGGCGGAAGGATGGGCCAGGCAGAAGCTGTCCGCGTAGCCATTGCCCGGGCATTCGTGGAGTTCACGGGCAATGATGAGCTTAAAAAGTTCTATATGAGCGTGGACCGAAACCTGCTGGTCGAGGACCACCGGCGTGTCGAGCCCAAGAAGTATCTGGGTCCCAAGGCGCGTGCAAGGTTCCAAAAATCATACAGATAGGCCTCTTTCTTGGATTTCGCCTGATGGCGAAAAGCTCGGAAGCAAAGCTTCCGATTTCACAGAAAGAGCCTTCTCTCTTTAGAAAAGAGAGAACCCTCGGAAAGAGAGAAACTATAAGAGCCTTCTTTCTTTACAAAAGAAAGAAGACCTTCGGGAGAATCGAGCATGCAATGCATGCTCGAGCTATCGGCGACAGCAGTCGCCGAGATTTTTGCCAACAGGCGAAAAGCCAGCAGGCGATCGATGCCAACAGGCGTCGAGCTATGCTGCAACAGCAGCATTCAATCGGCGACAGCAGTCGCCGAGATATGCTTCAAACAGAAGCATTTGATGCGCGAAGCGCATTCAAGCAAAGGTATAATTGTAATATGACGATAAATAGTCATTGGTGATTTGTGATGTTCCCTGTAAGATGTTTTACATGCGGCGCAGTAATTGCAGACGTCTATGATAAATATATCGAAGATGTCAAGGCCGGCAAGGATAAGGAGAAGATTCTCAACGAGTTGGAAGTATCGAGATACTGTTGCAGGCGCATGTTTGTATCAGGTGTCGATATAACTGACACATTGATAAAATACAAGAGATTCTGATGCCGTTCGGGGTCGTGGGGTAACCTGGCATCCTTCCGGCTTGGGGTGCCGGCGATCTGTGTTCAAATCACAGCGACCCCAGAGCCTTCTTTCTTTAGAAAAAGGTCCTCTCTTGGATTTTGCCAGATGGCAAAAAGCTCGACAGCAAAGCTGTCGATTTTACAGAAAGAGAGCCCCTGGGGAAAGAAAGGTAAAGGAAAAAGATATAGAACCCTCGGGAGAAAAGAAAGTATAAGTGCAAATTAAGTCCCTCGCGAAAGAAAAATGTATATGTGTTCGGTGATGTAATGAGTTATTTGATTGATTATGACAAATATCTGGAAGCAGGTGTGCACATCGGCACGCGCACCAAGGTCTCGAAGATGAGGCCATATATCTTCAAAGTGCGGAAGAATGCGCTCTATGTGCTAGACATCAAGAAGACCGATGCCATGATACGCGCTGCAGGCAAGATGCTTGCCGGATACGAGCCTAATGAGATACTTGTGATTGCAACAAGGGACTCGGCAAGGCACGCAGCAGCCAAATTTGCCGAGGCCACCGGAGCCAAGACCAATCTAGGCAGGTTTATTCCAGGCAGATTGACTAATGTGAAGCTCAATACTTATTCTGAGCCCTCAGTTGTGATAATCAGCGACACGAAGGCAGAGCACTCGGCCGTGCTTGAAGCTGCCAAGATGGGAATTGCAGTGGTTGCATTCTGCGACACAGACAATTCGCCTGAATATGTTGATGTCATCATCCCTGCAAACAACAAGGGCAGGAAGGCCAATGGCCTTCTCTATTATTTGCTTGCGCGTGAAATCCAGCTCAACCGGGGCATTATCTCAAAATACGAGGAATTCCCGAAGCAGCTTGATGAATTCGTGATGCAGAAGGAAGAGCGGCCCCAGGCTGCTGCAGTGGCTGCGCCTGCCGGGCCTGCTGAGGCACCTAAGGCGGACGTCCCAGCTCCAGTTGAAAAGGCAGATGACGTGGCAGTAGATAAAGAAAAGCCAAAGAAGGAAAAGGAGAAAGAGAACGAAAAGGAAAAAAAGTCTGAGAAATCTGAAAAATCCGAAAAGAAGGAAAAGAGCAAGGAAGAGAAAGCAGAATGAACCACTCAAGCCCCATACTTCTTAGCCCTGTCCGTCAGGTTCATTATGATTGGCATCACGTGTTTTCCCTCAATCCATCCGAGGCTTCCCTGGGCGCAATTTAGCTCGTCGAATTTCTTCACGCCATCCCGGCGCGTATTGTCCTTCTTGTAGAAAACTATTGGTGTGGGGTCGCCGCTGTGCTCGCCCTTGCAGCAGGGGGTTGAGTGGTCTCCTGTAAGCACAATAACCACGTCATTTCCGATTGCTTTCAACAGGGGCGCAATCACTTCCCGGTCTATTTTTTCAATCATCTTTGCTTTTTTCAGGCACATGCCATCATGGCTGAAATTATCAGTGGCCTTGATGTGCAAAAACACGAAATCATGGCTTTTCAGCGCTTTCCTGGCTGCAACAAGCTTGTTTTTCAGGTTTGAGTTTCCATCGCCAGTCGCTCCTGGAACGTCAGGAGCGCTCATGCCAACGAATCTTGCTATCCCTTTGTAGAGCGCGCCTGCAGCTATACAGGTGGCATTCATCCCGAACCTCACGGCAAAGGTGGGCACTGGGAAATATTCGCCTCCCCCCCGCAAAATGAGCATGTTCGCCTCTGGCAGTTTCGAAGCCTTGCGCGCTTTGTTGATTGGGTGGTTCATAAGCCTCCCATAAACTTCCATTGCCAGCTTGTTCACAACCTGTGCAGTTTTTGCCGAGCGGCTCTCAAGCGGTTTGCACTCCAGGCGTTTTCCATTTTCATGGGGGTCTGTTTCGGTGACATCGTCACCTCCAATGCCGCGCAGCACCACCACGCACCTATGCTCCACTGTGTGCTTTACGGTCACATTCACGCCGTCAATCACAATTCCCTTCAATGCATCGGCGAGCTTGCGTGCTGTCTGTGTGTCAATCCTGCCAGCCCTCCTGTCAATAACGTTCATCTTTTCATCAACCGTGGCAAAGTTCGCCCTGAATGCAACATCGTTGTGGTTGAGTTTTATGTTGGCGCCCAGCGCTTCAAGCGGCCCGCGCTTCGGGTAGTATTTCGGCGTCTCATAGCCAAGGATTTCCAGGTGGGCAGTGTCAGAGCCTGGCACCACTCCAGGCGAAATGGAATAAAGCAGGCCGCACATGCCCTCGCATGCCATCTTGTCCATGGCAGGCTTTCTTGCCAGCTGCAGGGGTGTTTTCCATCCTGATTTTTTGGATTGCCTGTCGCCTAACCCGTCGAGAATAATGAGAATTGCTTTTGAGCCTGATGATAATGCCATGGCTTATTCATACGAATAAAATTTAAAAAGAGCCTTCTTTGAGCCTCTTTTCTTTTAGAAAAAGAAAAGACCTCCGGGAGAAAAGAAAACTATATGTGTCCTCGGGAAGAAAAGAAAACAATTAGAAAAAATAAAAGAAACAAAAATTCTATCCGCTTTCGTTTAGTATTTGCTGTGTCTTGTAGAGAACATACAGCAATGGTATGCCCATGAGTATTATTGACACAATGATGAGCGGTATCACGCCAAGGGCATAGCCTCCGGCCTTGTTCTTCCTGCCCAGTTCATCTGCCGTGCTCAGAAGTTCATAGAGCGCATACAGGTTGACTACCGGGATAAGGAACAACACTGTATATATCATCGGGTCGTGCTTCTTTGCGCCAGCATCGTTCAGCTCGCCCCACCACTTGTAGAGCAGATAGATGTTCACAAGCGGGATTATTCCCATTATCACAGCTACTATCGGATTCCTGACCATCAAGACCACCTTATAAATGCTTAATCGCAAGGGATTTTAATACTTTTCACTTTCCATTCCGTGTTTGCATAGCTTTTTCCACACGCCCCCTGGCAATCTGGAGGCTGACCTCCCGGGTAGTCCGTTTTTCCTCCCTGGCGAGCTCCAGCACCTTTTTCGCATTTGGCACTATCTTGCTTTCAATAAGCCTGAACATTTCGCGCTCCCCTATGCCGGCATATTCGGCATAGGATGAAATGACGCCGCCTGCATTTGCTATGATGTCCGGCATCACCACCAGCCGCTTGGCGAGTTTTGCCTCTGTCTCAATGTCAATGGGTATGTTGGCAGCCTCCACAATGGCCTTGGCCCTGATTGTTCCCTCGTTTCTGGCGTTTATGACATTGGGCCGCGCGCCTGGGATGAGGACAGTCACGGGCAGCGAAAAGAGGTCATGGGGCTGCATCTTCCTGCAGGAAGGCCCCTCGCAGGCGATTACCATCCCCCGGGTTGCCTTGGCCCGCATCAACTTATCATATTCAATCCCGTTCGTGTCATAAATCGTGCCCCTGGAATCGCTTACAGCCACCACCTTCACGCCCTTTTCACTAAGGAATTTCATGGCAAAGGTGCCAACATTCCCAAATCCCTCGATGGCTACCGTGGCCTTGTCATATCCTATGCCCATGAAATCCAGGGTTACGAGCGTTGCAAGATAAACTCCGTAGCCCGTGCTTCCCAATTCGTGGGGCAGCCCGCCCATGGATGCAGGTTTCCCGGTCGAAGCCTGCCTTGTGCCAATCTCATCGGCAATCCAGCCCATCTCATGCTTGCCGGTGTTCATATCCGGCCCGGCGATATACTTCCCGGGCACGATATCCTTTATTTTCCTGGCAAAGGCGCGGATTATTTCCTCCTTGTTCTTCACCTTCGGGTCTCCCACGATGCCTGCCTTTGCGCCGCCGAAGGGAAGCCCGGCCAGCGCATTTTTCCAGGTCATGGCGCGCGCCAGCCCTAAGACTTCATCGGTTGTGATATCAGTTACGTAGCGTATGCCGCCCTTGCCAGGGCCTAGCGCAGTGTTGTCCACCACGACTACACCTTTCATGCCTGTTTTCTGGTCATAGGTCTCAAGAATCATTTCCGGGCCGTATTTGTCGTTCAAGTTGTACATGTGCATCATGCCACCAAATAGGTGCTTGTAATTTAGGGAACTTTGGCAATCTTAATTTAAATCCCTGCATGCAAAATAAATTCTGTGGCAGTTTGTGCATCAATCTTTTTATAATCTGCGGCAAAAAATTCAAATTATGATGTTGGTGATTTTTCATGTCTGAACTAATTGATTGGAACACAGAATTGAGGACACTCTGCAGTAACTTGAAAGCGCCTGACCCTACCATCGATGCTGATTCAGTTGCCCAACGTATTCATGATTTGTGCAGGTTTTGATAAATCTCCTTGCCTCTGGGGCTGTTGCTTATTATCCCTCACAGAGAAACATCGCGGATGCAATTTTGGCTAATGCCGGCTCACAGCCAGAGATCAGAGCTTGTTTTCTCCGTGCGCGTCCCAAATTGAGACGATTGGCTAAATCTATGCGAATTGACGATGAACTGTTCATCCAAGGTAGGTTTGCCAAGGATGTATTCACCACATTATGTATGCGATTCGATACGGTTCCTTCAACAACCGCAAAGCAACAGGGGCATGGGTTATCAGAGTATCAAGAACCGCCAGATAGGGGAGAACCGGCGATTTATGATGGCCCTTACGGCCCAAGCGGGCTGTCAAGAGGAGACTTTACTCCAAGAGGAAACCATCATCATCCACCTCAAGCAAGAACATTCATGTCAGGCTTGGCAGGTGTTGGGGGGTTGGGAAACAGGATGGCAGGTGTATTGCCAGCTATATTCCACGGGTCTATGCTTCATGCGTGACCACTGGTCATAGACCAGTGGAATATTCAATTTTAACCAATTGATTTTCCAATTTCCTTTGCTTTTTTTATCGCCCTTTCAAGGGTTTCGGCTATTATTCCATTGACTCTCATTTCATTAAGGTGCTTCAGCCCCTGCTCGGTCGTCCCTCCGGGCGAGGCAACAGTTGCAATCAGTTCATCCAATGATTTATCAGTTTTCAGCATCATCTCGCCGCACCCTTTCAGCAATTGGCCGATTATCATGCGTGCATCTTTTTCAGAGATTCCATTTTGTTCAGCAACTTCCTCAAACGCCTTTGCAAAATGCCAGATGAACGCAGGCCCTGAGCCAGAGACCGAAGTCAGCACGTCAAAATGCTTCTCATCAATCTCCATGCATACCCCCAAATCTCCAAAAACTTCCCTGACATCTTCCCCGCAATAGGCAATGAACCCTTCATTCACTTCGATGTTTACATTCGGCATAATCCGTGAAACTCTTTTTGCATTCGAATATTCTTTTATGAAATTTAATGGCACGCCTGCGGCTGCTGAGATTAGAAGCTGGTGCTTGCCAAGGGAAAGCTCCTTGAGCTGGAGAAGCACGCCATTTATTTCCTTGGGCTTGACGCTGACAATTATCACGTCGCAGTTTTTTGCATCTGAGATATTGTTGCCCTGTTTTATCCCCGCACCTGGCTTGAGCCTGCAAAATTCCTTGTCAATGGCAGTCACATCTGCCGTCCTGGCAAACTTCCCGACGAGTATGCTTCCCAGCCTGCCCACACCAATAATTGCGATTTTCATGGCATCCACTCCATCTACTCCCACAGCGCAATTATTTAAAACTTCAAATATTATAATCTAATATGGAAATTGTCAATGAAATGCGAAAACTGGCAAAAGGCTTTGATTCGCCCACGATAGCTGTCGTCGGCTCTCATTCTGCGCTTGACGTCTGCGCAGGCGCCAGGAAATACGGCATAAAAAATCTGGTCATCTGCCAAAAAGGTCGCGAAAGGCCATATGACCTCCATTACAAGCGCAAAGGCAATGTCGGGTGTGTCGACGAAACACTCATTCTCTCTAAATTCGCAGAGCTATGCAATGATGCAAATGTAAAATTATTGCAAAAAAAACAAGCTATCCTTGTCCCCCATCGCTCGTTATGCGTTTATGTGGGCTATGATGCCCTTGAAAAATGTCCGGTCCCAATTTTCGGAAACCGCTTCCTTCTCAAGGCAGAAGAGCGCAATGTCCCTAACAATCAGCGCGACCTTCTTGTAAAGGCAGGTTTAAACGTGCCAAAGCTCTATGTTGCAGATGAAATTGATGGGTTGGCAATTGTGAAGGCAAGCGAGGCAAAAAGGAGCTATGAGCGCGCCTTCTTCTTTGTTTCCAGCCCTGAGGAATACGAGAAGAAATCAAGGGAAATGATTGCCAGGGGCATCATCACCCGGCAGGGCCTAGAAACAGCCATCATTGAGGAGTATGTGGTGGGTGTCCCATTCAATTTCAATTTCTTCTATTCTCCGCTTGCCCACAGGCTCGAGCTTGTGGGCATTGACATACGCAGGCAGACAAACCTTGACGGCGTGCTCCGCCTTCCTGCCGATGAGCAATTGGAAGTGCTCAAGCGCATCAGGGTCCGCAACATCGAGGCTGGCCATGTGGCCTGCACCATACGGGAGAGCATCCTGGAAACCGTGTTTGATATGGGTGAAAAATTCATAGAAACCTGCAGGAAGGAATACCCGCCTGGGATACTCGGCCCATTTGCGCTCCAATCCCTTTTGGCAAACAGCGAAGATGGCGAAAAGATGTATATTTATGACGTGAGCTTCAGGATGCCTGGCTCCCCTGGCATTAAATGCACTCCTTACGGAAACTACCTCTACGGTGAATCCCTGAACATGGGCGAGCGGGTGGCAATGGAAGTAAAGGAGGCGCTGAAGCAGAATGCGCTGGATAAATTGGTGACTTAAAAATGATTACTAAGGAAGAAATCGATTATACATTGGAATCCTACAAGGGCAATGTCACCATAGCGACGGTCTGCTCACACTCTGCATTGCAGATATTTTATGGTGCACGGCAGGAAGGATTCAAAACCATTGGCATTGTCACCCCAAAGCGCCGCGAGCTCTATGAATCATTCAAGCATGCAAAGCCAGACATTTTCATTGAAGTTGACGACCCATCCATCATCCCGGAGCAGGAATTGCTGGAGCACAACGCCATCCTGGTGCCCCATGGCTCAATCGTTGCCTACAACAAGGATAGCCTGCTCGACATGCACGTGCCTATCATGGGCAATAGGAAAAGCCTGCTTTGGGAAAGCTCTAGGGAGAGCATGTTCAAGTGGATTGAGCATGCAGGTCTTGAACGGCCAAAAATCCTGAAGCCTGATGAGATTGACCGCCCCTGCATAGTGAAATTTTCAGGCGCACGGGGCGGCATGGGCTACCAGGTTGTCAATTCGCCAGCCGAGTTTTATGAGAAATTCGCAGTTGGCGGCAAGGTGCCTGAGGGCCTGCTGATACAGGAATTCCTCATAGGCATACGGGTTTACCCGCATTTCTTTTATTCTCCGATAACCGCAGACGGCTACCATGCCCACAAGGGGAGCGTTGAGCTGATAGGGTTCGACCGCAGGGTGGAGAGCAACATTGACGAGAGCTACCGCTGCAGGAGCATAGGCATTGACATAAAGCCCAGTTTCACGGTCATAGGCAACGAGCCCATCACCGTTAGGGAATCCCTTCTCGGCGAAGTGTTTGAGATGGCAAAGAAGATTGTGGTTTCCGCGGACGAGCTGTTCGGCGGCATTCCCGGCCCGTTCAGCTTTGAAACCGTATGCGATGAGAACATGCAGTTCTATGTTTTTGAAATCTCCTCAAGGATAGTGGCAGGCACGAATGTCTATGCAAAAGGCTCCATGTACACAATGTTCAACCACGGCGTGCCAATCAGCATGGGCCAGCGCATTGCCAAGGAAATCAAGCATGCAATCAAGGAAAACCGGCTGAGCGAGATTATTTTCTGAATTTTTCAGCATGGAAATGGCCGTTGGACTTAAGCCCATGAGCATGGGCCAGCGCATTGCCAAGGAAATCGAGCCGTAGGCGAGAGCTATTCGCTAGGAAGCGAATTCAATCAAGCATGCAATCAAGGAAAACCGGCTCAAGGATATTATCGCAACGGCGCAGGATTGAATGCTGCTGTTGCAGCATAGCTCGACGCCTGTTGGCATCGATCGCCTGATGGCTTTTTGCCGGTTGGCAAAAATCTCGCCGACTGCTGTCGCCGATTGAATGCTGCTGTTGCAGCATAGCTCGAAAAGTCCCGCGGGACTTTTCGATCCCCCCTGCTTCGCAGGGGGATGAATGCGCAG